>CAYUXU010000007.1:0-3189 GCA_964449005.1 uncultured Erysipelotrichaceae bacterium
GCGGCAATTGATTTTGTAACCATCTTATATTTTGTTCCACCTACTGGAGCAGCATTACCAACGTTAACATGAGCAACTTCAACCCCAGATTCTAAGACGCGTAAAGCATCACTTGGGAATTTACAAATAACAAATAATGTCTCATCTGGATTATCCTTAGTATATTGAATCAGTTCATCTACACTAAATACTAAAACTTTGTTGCCTCGTGCTGCAAGGGGTAAAGCCATTTTTTGAATTGGATCAGCCGCCACGTCATCATTAACCACAATAATAGCTTTTGCGCCAATGCTGTTCATCCAAACTACTGCGACTTGTCCATGAATTAATCGATTATCAATTCTTAAATGCGTAATCATTCACATACCTCCATTATTATAAATACTATATCATTCTAGCCTTTAATAAGCAAGCGCTTGCAAAGGTTCTCAACCACCATTGTAATCGCTTACATATTATAGCATAAATAAAAAAAGATTGGACTAATTTTGCCCAATCTTTCTTTTGTTTTTTTAAACTAATTTAAACTTACATTACTCCAAATGCACCAGCTACGAAAGCAACAGCAGCTAGGATAACGATAGTTTTTAGAGGACTAACTTTTTTAACTTTTACCAAGTAGTAGCAGAAGAATGTTACTAGAATTGGAATTAAATAAGGTAGAATTCCGTCTAAAGCCTTTTGAATACCAGGAGTACTTTGTACTACTTCTCCAGTTTCAGGGTTAACTAATTGTTGAGCTAAGAATGAATCTTTAATCTTTAAGCCAGCTAAGATCGATGGTACGAATCCACCAATAACTGTTAGACCTAAGATTCCAGCTGCAGTTTGAAGTTTGTCTAAAGTACCAGTTCCACTAACGTCTTGAATAACGTTAACACCTTGTTTATAACCATAATAGAATAGTGGCCATTTTACAACAAATAGTGCAAGAAGTGGACCAGTAGAAGCTAATACTGATAGCCAGTTACCTTCAGCTGCTAAGCCTGCCGCGATAATGTTAAATGGTGGCATAACTAATACAGCTTGAATCGTATCACCAATACCTGCAAGAGGACCCATTAGAGCAACTTTTAAGTTATCTCCAACTTCTGGTTGATAGCTTTCTTCAAGAGCTACGTCAGCTCCATGAATTAATGCAGATCCACCGGGGTGACTGTTGTAGAACACCATATGACGTTCTAATTGACGGCATTGATCTTCTTCAGTATCATAAAGTTCTTTAATAATAGGAACCATTGCATAAGCATAACCTGCGGCTTGCATACGTTCGTAGTTCCAGCACCATTGAAGTGCCCAAGCATGACGACTAACAGATTTAGATAGAGCTTGTTTGCTAAGTTTGTTTCCAGTTTGAGCCATTATTCAGCGACCTCCTTTGCTGTGAAAAGAGCACCAGCAGCAGCGCCTACAAGAGCTAAACCTAAAGTTCCAACTCCCATGTAAGCAAACATTACGTAACCAACAACCATAAATGGCCAGAATTTCTTAAGATCCATGTAAGATAGTAATAAAGCGAATCCAACAGCTGGAAGAGCCTTACCAACTACCGCAAGACCATTAGAGAACCATTCTAGTTTGGCTGCAGCATCAGCAATTACTGTTAATTGATCAACAAAGAGAAGACCAATGAATACAGGTAAGAAACGAGATAAGAACCATGGTAGAGTTCCTGCCAGAGTCCACATTTCAAATTTTCTTACACTATTTTGAGCTAATGCTTTGTCAGCTAAGTGTTGGAAAACAGTAGTAGTAGCACGGCCTAAGATATCCATTTGTGTCATGATAAGACTTAATGTCACCGCAACAGATAATCCGATGTCATAGCTACCTGTAGTTTTATATACTACTGTACCAAACATTGCACCAGTTACATAGTCAGGAATCGTTGCTCCACCATAAGTATGGAATCCAATACTCATAAGAAGCATAATTGCTCCAATTTCAAATCCCATATTGACGTCACCAACGATTAATCCGGCTACGATACCAGATAACAACGCTGTCCGGATACCAATTCCTGAAAGGTTCATAATCATAGCAAAGCCAGACCAGAAGCCTAACAGTAAGGCAACCATAAATGTGTTCATATAATGATACACCTCCTATGCTAAAATTATAACAAAGCTAAACTCAAAAGAAAAGTCAAAACACACAATTTTCACACATTTTTAACAAATTTCACGTGTTTATCACATAAAATCTCGTCTTTTCATGATATTGAAACGCTTACATTACTAATTCAACTCTATTATCAGGTTTTCTTTACATATTCGTTCCTTTTATATATACTTGATTTAGAATTGGAGAGAAATACCATGCAATTAAAAATTTTAAAAAGACTTAATCTCATTTTATACGCTCTTTTAGGAGCGGTTTTAATTCTCGCAATTGTGGTTATCTTTAACTTTGATTTCTTTAGACCACACCTTTTATTAGTTTTTGCTGGAACCTTTATTTATAATATGATTGCTTTTTTCTTATATAAATCGTTAGAAAAAAATTGGGATAAATCAATCATTCAAAAAATGGCTCTAGCTAATCAAGTCGTTATTGCTAATATCAAACAATCCAAACAACTTTTCTCATTTAAAGATTCAAGTGGAAAAAGATATAATATGTGGCAAATTGAATTAGAATATGTTGATCATGATTTAAATCACCATACAACATTAATTTTTGAAAAGCTTAATCAAGAATTGACTATTCTCCCGCTAGGAACTGTCTTTTTAACATACAACCCTAAAAAATCAGATCGCCAATTTATTGTTCCCAATGTTATCATTAGTCACATTGATACCATGATGCCGATTGTTAATAATTATGAAAAACATAAAAAAGCTTTCATTAAATACTTAAATGTTTATTATAATGATGGCTTAATAATTGAGACTTATCGCCAATCAATGTCAAAACAAGCTTAAGAGAAGGACTGAAAAGTCCTTTTTTATATGCTATGATTTAAAGGAAGGAGGATGTTATGTCTGTTTGGAAAAAATATTTAGAAGCGGAAATTAGTTACTTAAGGGAAATTGAGAAGACTCAAGGCAACCAAATTATGGAAGCCGCTAAACTATGTGCTAAAACAACTATGAATGATGGCATCATTCGCGTCTTTGGAGTAGGACACTCTCATTTGATTGCAGATGATGTTTTTTATCGTTCAGCTACTTTAGGTAATGTTCAAGC
>CAYUXU010000007.1:3289-21677 GCA_964449005.1 uncultured Erysipelotrichaceae bacterium
ATTTGATTGCAGATGATGTTTTTTATCGTTCAGCTACTTTAGGTAATGTTCAAGCAATATTAGAAGAAACCACGACTGGTAATAGCGAAATTACTAAATCAGGTTCAGTTGAAAAAATTGAAGGATATGCCGAAATCATTTTTAATTATCATCGAATTCAAAAAGAAGATGTCGTTATTGCTATTTCAAATTCTGGCAATAATCAAGTTTCATTAGAATTTGCCAGATATGCTAGATCGCAAAATATTCCTGTAATTGTCTTAACAAATACTGAATATTCAGATTATTTAAATGCTCGTCACTCTTCTGGGACACGTTTAAAAGATCATGGAGATGTCGTTATTTCAAATTGTACTCCAATTGGTGATGCTGCTATTGAAATGCCTGGTTTACCAATGCGAGTTGGTTCAACTTCTAGTATTCCATTTATCTTTTTAATTAATGCAATATTAGCTGAAGCAGTTGCAATTTGTTTAGAAAATGATTTTGTACCAGATGTTTATTATAATGGAAGTCTGAGAGCTAATAACCCTGCCATAGGCGACCATAATTTTGCTATAATTGATAAATATTTCTATCGAATGAAAAACTTATAAAAAGAAGATTATTACAATCTTCTTTTTTATTATTTTTATTTCTTAATTAGCTTAATTTTTAGCTTGTCAATTATTTCATTAAATTCTGGAACTCTTAAAAAGTAAATTAGAATAAAGTAAATCATTGCACCACTACCGACAACAGTTGTTAGCGATAAAGCTTCTCTTATCGTTCCACTGCCAAAGATTGGTGGAATAATTTGCCATAAGCCGAAGACAATTATTCCCATAATTGCTCCAGCTAAAACTATTTTACTAGTTGATTTCAATAATCCTGAAATCCCAAAAGCTCCTATTTGTTTTCTGAGTCGGATAAATAAAGCAAAGAAAGTTAGAATAGCTGCCATTGAAGTAGCCAAAGCTAAACCACGATGTCCCATAAAACGAATAAAAATGAAATTGAATAAAACATTTAAAACTAAGGTGTAAACACTATTGATCATAGCAATTTTAGTTTCTTGCAGAGAATAGAATGCTCTAATTAGAACTAATTTTGATGAAGCAAAAGCTGAACCAAAAGCATAAAAAATTAAAGCACCCGCGGTCATCTCAGTTGCCAAAGCATCAAAAAGACCTCTTTCAAAAGCCAGCTTAACAATTGGTGTAGCTAATATCATTAAGCCGAAAGTAGCTGGTACCATAATTAAAAGAATCATATTAATGCCAGATATAATCGCATTTTTAAAAGCTTTAATATTATTTTGATTGATTGCTTTTGACAAAAGTGGATAAATAACTGTGACAATCGCTGAAACAAAAATACCAACCATAAAACTATTTAACTTACCACCGAAGTTTAAAGCTGAAATACTTCCCTCAGGTAATACTGATGCCATGGCTCGATCAATCATTTGATTGACATCATTAATTGCGACACTAAATAAGATTGGTGGCATTAGCTTAAAAGTTTTTACCATATATTTATCTTTAAAATCAATCAGAAATTGGTAATTAAAATTGAGACGTTTTAATTCAGGGATTTGCAGTAAGATTGTTGAAAAGACAGCCAGCGAGTTGACAACCATTAAACCAACGATTCCAAAAGTTTTAGTAGCAGTTAATAAAAATGTAATGTAAGTTAAATTAAATGGAAACTCTGATAAAGCTGATTCTAAAAAAGAACCTTCACTTTGAAGATAGCCACGAAAGATACCTTGCACCGATCCTAATAATAATGCTGGAATCCCGACGCGAGTTAATAATAGTAAGAATTCAAATTCTGAATCATCAAAGCCACGAGCCATAAACTTTAATAGTAACGGTGCGATAATATAACCAACCAGTGATAAAACAATTGCCAATACCCCTATTGTATTTAAAAAGATATTTAAGTGTCTTCTTTTTTCAGCAATCCCTTCTTTATGTTCAATTTCTGAAAGAACCGGAATTAAAGTTGTATTAATGGCAGCTCCTAATACTGATTGAAAAAGCGCAATAATACTTAAAGCCATAAAAAAAGCATCTGTTTCTCTACTGGCTCCAAATTTACTACCTATTAACGATTCTCTAATAAAGCCGAGAATCTTACTTAAAAGGCGAAATACTATTAAAATTGCAACTGATTGCGTGACTTTATTTTCTTTTTTCACATGTGTCTCCGACATATCTATTTTAACCTAACAACTTTAAGTTATTTTTTGAAACGTTTGAAAGGATTATCAAACTTTAATTTTTTGTTTTTGTTTTTCTCTTCTTTAATTTTACGCGAGTCTTTTGCTGGCAATGCTTTCCTTAATAGTTTTGCCGCTAATGGTAATTGGAAAGTATCCTTATAAATTACTTCTTCATCATTTAATTTTAACATGACAGCATCCGCCCCATTTTGGTTAGTTTTACATTCCCATTCAACAATATCCTCAAAATCAATTCTTCTGGCTAATTCAGGATTTTCACTACCATAAACTATTAAATAATTATCATAAACTCCAACTGTTTTTCGATCTTTTACATTGTAGTGGACGTAAAGTGCAATTCCTAAAATGAAAGCTGCTAAGACAATAGCTAAAGGGTGACGGGTTAAAATCAAAGCTAAAGCAGCGATAAAGGCAATTATGATGGCCCGATTCGGTTTAAAGTTAACTTCACCAATTAAAATTCCATCATTTTCTAATAATTCTAGCGGTTTTAAATTCTTATCTGTCATAATAATTCCTCGCTTTATTTCATTAGTAGTATAGCATGCTTCAACTTTTCTTGCTATAATAAATCAAGAAGTGAGGTCCAATTATGAGAATCATTACGGTTAGTATTTTTGCTTCATTAGCTACGGTAACTTACTCCTTTATGAAGCGAAGAAAACAAAACAAAGTCTTAAAACAACTCTTAAGTGAAAATGAGTATCAGAAATTCGATCAAAACAAACGACTTTTAATGACAGTTGGTGTCTTAATCTTGATAACTGCTATTATTAGTTATTATGCTTTTCAAGAAGCGGCTGAAACTGGCTGGGCCCTATTAATATTTCTTGGCTCTGCTTTAGTATCCGAACCACTAATTAATCGTAACGCTAACATTTTTTATTACAATGAAACTTCATGTATATTAAATGAAAAAGTAGTTCCTTATCGTAGTATTAAAGAAATTAAAGCAACTGGCTTACCAATCATGAAACAAAGTGAAATTCTAACATTAAGTAATGATAAATATAAAGTAGACGCGGTGGTTGCTAGCTTAATAGAAGATCAGATTGCAAAACGTCCCAAAAAGAAAAAATAAACCATTTGAAAAAATGGTTTTATTTTGGTCGGAGTAACAGGATTTGAACCTGCGACCTCTTGCACCCCATGCAAGCGCGCTACCAAGCTGCGCCATACTCCGCTAGTAAATTCATCATAACAAAATTATAATTACTACTCAAGAAAGAGTGGTTTTTTTAATTAAAAAGTAGTAATTTTACTTACTACTTGAGACATCAATAAATTTTAAATTACCCTGTTTCCCATCAAGGCGTTCGCCATTTTCATCAATCGGTTCTACCACTTTAAAAACTCTGCCCATCATTTCAACTTCATCAAACTGATACTTACCTGATAAGATTTTATCGGTACAAGCAATGACATTATCTAATAATTCTTTTGGAGAATGAAATGTCCCATGATTACGATAAATATAGTCGTACTCATTTTCAAAAGTTTTTAAATACAATAAGTTTTCTCGATATTCAGCAATAGTGGGTGATTCTTCTCCAAAAAGCAAAGTGCCAACTCCACAGGCATCACCAAAAATGGCAACTCTTAGCTCTTTGATTAAAGGAACCATCATCCCAAACGTATGGCCAAAAACTGGCAACATTTTAATAGTTATTCCTCCTAAATCAAATTCTTGTTCATCTTCAATCATCTCTAACTTTCCATCGAAAATAGGTACAAAGTCTTGCAAGGGAATCATTTTCGTTCTTTCATCACTACGATAACGACTTAAACGGAAGTCACTACTACAATGCTTATAAAATAGTTCCACATCATTGGGATGAAGATAAACGGTTTTGAAATCTCCCGCTCCCGAGCCATGATCAATATGGCCATGCGTTAAAATGACAAAAAGTGGTAAGTCTGTAAACTGACTAACATATTCATTCAAATTTCCAAAACCATCGCCTGTATCTAAAAGACAAGCCTTTTTTTCACCAATTACTAGATAAAGACAATTATCTAAAATATCAATAATTCTAATTAAATTAGGATTAATTATTTCGTGACGAAAATATTTCATTACTAATCCTCCAATAGTTTAGTTAAAAAATTTGCGACATCCTTAAAATAATCTAATTCATAAGTTTCGATTTTACCTTGGTCAGCTAAATTCGCAATTTCTGGATTAAGCGGAACTTGAGCTAATAATGGTAAATGATACTCTTCGACTATTTCGACAACATGACTCTTTCCAAAAATCTCATATTTCTTTCCGGTATCAGGACTTATAAAATAAGCCATATTCTCGATTACTCCTAAAACTGGTACTTTCATCATTTCCGCCATATTAACTGCTTTCGCGACAATCATTGAAACTAGCTGTTGGGGCGAGGTAATCATAATTACTCCATCTAAGGGAATCGATTGATAAACCGTTAGGGGTATATCACCAGTACCAGGTGGCATATCAATAAATAAATAATCAACATCTCCCCACATTACTTCACTCCAGAATTGTTTTATAACACTCGCTAAAATAGGACCACGCCATAAAACTGGTTCATTTTCATTTTCTAATATTAAATTAGTCGAAATTAAATCAATTCCCGTCTCACTCAACATAGGGAAAATGCCGTGCTCATTACCTACTACTTTTTCCGTTACTCCAAACATTTTAGGAATTGAAGGTCCAGTAATATCAGCATCAAAAATTGCGCTATGGTAGCCAAGTTGATTCATAGTTACTGCCAAAAGTGCGGTAATGGTTGATTTTCCAACCCCACCTTTCCCACTAACTACGCCGATAATCTTTTTAATGTGACTTAATTCATGGGGTTTAACCATAAAAAGTGGATTAGAACGCTCTATTTCTTTATTTGCCATAATTTATCTCCTTATTAAAGTTTATCATAATAAAACTGTCTGCTCAGTTTATTTTTCAACTAAATTTACTTCATAGTTGTTAGCCTTTAAATAATCAATTAAATCTTGATCGCTAATTTTAATAAAATTCATAGCATTTTTTAAAGTAATTATTTTACCAACACTTAAATAAATTTTATCATCAACCATTTGTTTAAATCCAACCTTCACAAGTAACTCCCGCAAATTAGGATCATCTTTCGTTATATTATAAAATGTTTCATTAATATTAATCTCTAACATTTTATTGCCTCCTTATTTAAGTAATTATAAAAAGGACTAAATTGAATTACAATCAAAGTGCAAAAGCTGAAACTTTGTTATAATTTATTTATGAGTATTCAAAAAATCGAAAAGATAACTAAAGCTATTATCAATCATCCTGATAATCAAGAATTTACAAAACTTGGTTGGGAGCCGGTCTTCACCGCTCACCCAAAAGCTAAGATTTTATTAATTGCGCAAGCTCCTGGTCTCAAGACTCAGAAAATAAATAGTCCCTTCCATGACCAAAGTGGTAAAAGATTACGAGAATGGCTTGACGTCAATGAAACGATTTTTTATAATCCAACAATATTTGCCATTATGCCAATGGATTTCTATTTCCCGGGAAAAGCCAAACATGGAGATTTACCACCACGTAAAGACTTTGCTGATAAATGGCATCCGTTACTTTTAAGTGAAATGCCTAATTTAAAACTTACGATTTTAATTGGAAGTTATGCCGTTAATTATTATTTAAATGATTTAGATCAACCCAATTTAACCGGATATGTCAAAGACTATCAAAAATATTTACCAAATTATTTCCCGATTATTCATCCTTCTCCACTAAATGGTCCCTGGTTAAAAAAGAATCCATGGTTTTTAGAAGATACCATTCCAGCTTTAAAAAAGACTATTCATTCAATTATTGATTAAAATAGTCTTTTTCTTTTATTTTTAGAGCTAATTTGTTTATTGCATAAATATAAGCTGCTTCTTTTAAATTAACTTGATATTTATCTTTAGTTTGCCAAACGTTATCAAAAGCTTGGCTGATTTTTTCAGTTAGTTTCTGATTTATTTCAGCTTCGCTATAGGTAATGTTATTCAAATTTTGATACCACTCATAATAAGATACAATTACCCCACCAGCATTTGCTAAGATATCTGGTACTACTAAAATATTATTATTCTCGAGTGTCTCGTTAACATCAATACTTACTGGTCCATTAGCCGCCTCAACAATATTTCGTGCTCTAATTAAGTTGACGTTTTCTTGATTGATCACATTTTCAACTGCAGCTGGTATTAGAAAATCTACTTCTTGTTGCCAAAATTCTTTTAGTGATATTTTTTGACAAGGATATTGTGTTAAATTACCATATTTATTTTTATGTTCAATTAAATCTAATACATCAAGACCTAATGGATTATATAGCGCCTCATCTCGTAAGGCTAGGCTAGTCAGCTTTAATCCTTTTTCAAAAAGAAATTTTGCGCTATAACTACCGACATTGCCAAATCCTTGCATTGTATATGTATAATCTGTTTTTTTATCATCAAGCATTGTGATGAGCTTAAAAACTATTGTCGCTACTCCTAAGCCAGTTGCAGAAACTCTTCCTTGAGCTCCACCTAATTCTAAGGGTTTTCCGGTAATCATAGCTGGTTCTTTTTTATTAGTGAGTCTTTCGTACTCCTTTAACATATTACCCATAATTTCACTATTAGTATTAATGTCAGGAGCTGGAATATCTATCTGAGCGCCTAAAAATGGATAAAATTCTTGGATATATACCTCTGCTAAGCGTTTTAATTCTGCTTTAGAAAGTAAAGTTGGATCAATATTAACTCCGCCTTTTGCTCCACCAAAAGGCAAATCTACTAAAGCTGCTTTTAAAGTCATCCAGATTGCTAAAGTCTCAACTTCTTTTAAAGTAACCATTGGAGAAAATCGAATTCCTCCTTTACCAGGTCCCAGCAAGCTACTATGAAGGACTCGATAACCAGGAAATGTTTTAAGTTCTCCATTATCTAACTTTAATTTTAAACTAGTTTTAAGGCTTCTTTCTGGTAGTTTCAATATTTCATAAACGGCAGCATCAAGCTCTACTTTTTTTATAGTACGATAAATTAAATCAAGAACTGAATTATTTTGACTCACTGCTGGCCTCTACCGGATGAAATAAATATTCAGCTTGGTAATGTTGCTCTTGAAAGTGGGTTAATTTCTTAATAGCATCCTTAGTGAAAATCATATTAGGAGGTGCGGTAACTAATAAATAATTACCTGATTTATGTCTAAAAATGACTGCCACAACCTTACCATGATAAAACTCAAGTGGTCTATTTTCTCCTAAAATATATGCTTGAAAAGGTTCTCCCTTATTATTAAATAATTCTTCCGTATAACCAAAGTTAATTGGAAAATTATGAAAAGGAGATTCTTGACTCTGACTTCCAATTGGATAATCAACCGTTATTGCAACTTTTTGATTCAATAACTTCAATAAAATTTCTTTTTCCATAATATTATCTTCCCTTGTGAATTAAATACTTTTTAAATCTTCAATATAATTATACTATTTACGCTATTTTTAGCAAATTAAAGTACCAAAAATGTCTTTGAAATAGGCTAATTGTTTGCATTACAGAAATATTTTCACTAATATTAAGGAAAGGAGGAATGAAACATGTCGAACAAAAGAGATGAGACTAGTAACTTCACGAAAGAAGATATTGATAATAATAAGACCATGGCGGGCTTAGCATATTTGATTTTCTTTTTACCACTAGTCGCAACACCAGATTCTAAATACGCTAAATTCCATGCAAACCAAGGTTTAAATGTGTTATTAGCGTCAGTTCTTGGAACTGTGATTCTCGGGATCATTCCGATTATCGGTTGGATACTATTACCTATCTATGGCGTGGCCGTCCTTGTCTTAGCAATAATGGGATTGGTCAATGGCTTTGGAGGTAAGGCTGTCCGGTTACCACTGATTGGAAACTTTGATATCATTAAGTAGTAACCAATAGTATCTAAAAAGACTGGAGTAATTCCAGTTTTTTATTTTATGAAAATTGAATATTATAATTAAACGCTTTCTATCATATCTCTCTTTTTATATCCAACAAATCCTAAAATAATTAAGATTACACTAATCAAGAAGACTAATAAAAATATCTTTAAATCAAAGCTCTCCATTGGCATCTTTGGCAACCAACTTTGGGGTGCTGTTTTTATAACCCAATTTGGAACATCAAGAACCGTTTGGAAATAATCTAAAAAGAAAGCATAAGTCAAATAAACATAAATTGTCTTACTAAGTTTTGGAATCCAACCTAAAATAAAACTATTTAACCCAATGAAAAATAAGATCACCGGGAAAAGATTAAAGCCAATTATTATAAAGTCTAATAGTTTAATATTATCACTTTTCAATACACTTAAGGCGGATCCGCCTAATCCAATTGCCGATAGAAAAATTCCTAAAATAGATACAACAATGGCTAATATTATATTAGTAAAATAAATCTCACTTCTTTTCACTTTCGTACCATAGATTTGATTAAGATAGAGACCTTTTTCTTCTGAGAAAAGCTTGTTGATAATTGTAACAGGTAAAATGATAACCAAACCAATCATTACCATCATCACAGTACCAGTAAAAGATTCTTCAATTGATAAACCAGTATAAGTAAACATCTCTTTCATGAATTCGTTGCTCTCTAAAAACGATCCCATATCACCATAAATTGCCCCATAAGAAATGCCTAATACTAGAAAAGTTATCAACCACCCAATAATTACTCCACGATTAAGTTTATAAAATAATCCTGTTACAGAAAGTAATGATTTTTTGGCACGAGATCGGCCTTCTTTCTCAGGTAAATAACCCGCACCTAAATCACGTTTTTCTTCTAAAATAAAAGCAATAATAATTATCGCTAGTGCAAAGACTATTGATAAGAGAATTGGTAACCAATTGTTTTTTGTAAATGGAAATGTTAGATAACTCCAAGCTAAAGGATTTAGCATCGATAACTTTAGATTAGATATATCAGTAATCCCTCTTAAAATATAGAGAATTCCCATAGTCGCTAGAGAACTACCAGTAGCGGCAGAAGAGACAGGCATAATTTGAGCCATTAATAAACCAATTACCGCACCTAAAATTCCAGCAACCCCAATTGAAGCACCAAAAGTGAAAGTCCCCAAAATGGTTAAAGATTCAATTTGAAAACTAATTAAAATGACACTTATAAATAAAGCCAGCAAGATATTAATTAAGATAGTCTCTAAAATTACAGCAAGAGAATTAGCTTGTCTTCCTACTTGAAAAGAGCGAATTATTTCGCTTAAACCTAAATCCTCAGCTTTTCTTGTGTGTAAAATGACATGTAAGATTGATAAAGTAAAAGCGAACAAAGCTGAAAACAATAACATCTCATGGGCATACATTACCGCAAGAGTATATTCAGCAGGGCTTGTTACTGAAGTTGGACCTATTAAGGCAATCATGGCTGGATTTTGGAGTGTCTCAAACATAGCGATGGCACCATCACCTTTTGCTATTTCAATAAAAGCTGGGATTAAGCCTCCCGCAAAGAATCCCAAACCTAAAACCCAAACAATAATCTTTTTATAATCACGTTTTAAATATTGAAAAAAGAGAATATTAGAACGAGCGAATTTTTCTTTCATAAAATTTTCTTCCTTTCAATATTTATCCTTGATAATGTCTAATAAAAAGGTCCTCTAAAGTTGGTGGATTAACTTCTAATTTAGTGATTTCAAGTTGAGTCGCCTTTTTTAAAATATCATTTAATTGACTATGTTCCACAAAAAAGATAGCTTGCTTATCTTGAATCGACAAGTCATATATTCCCGAAAGATCTTTAATCTGATTTAAATCTCCAATCGTCTCTAAAATAACCTTATAGCGAGTTAAGTGCCTTAATTCCTCCAAACTACCAGCTTCAACGATTTCACCATTTCGAATAATTACTACTTTATCAGCCAATCTTTCCACTTCGGATAAAATATGAGATGAAAGCAAAATTGATTTCCCTGCAGCTTTTAGAAGTTCTACTTCTTTCTGAAAAATCTGTTCCATCAAAGGATCAAGACCAGAAGTAGGCTCATCAAAAATATATAAATCTGACTTAACTGCCAAAGCTGCAATCAGACCAACTTTTTGACGATTTCCTTTTGAGTAACTTTTTGCTTTCTTTCGCGGATCTAGTTCAAAACGTTCAATTAAATAATCACGCTTTGCTTCATCACCAAAACCATGTAATTTCATAAACAAATCAATTATTTCACCACCAGTTAAATTACCCCAGAGTGAAACTTCGCCTGGGACATAAGAAACCCGTTTATGAATTTCAAAGCTTTCTTTCCAAACATCTTTTCCGAAAATTTGAGCGTTACCGGCATCACTACGAATAATACCTAATAAAATTCTAATGGTAGTCGACTTACCTGCACCATTTGGTCCAATAAATCCAACTACTTCTCCCGATTTAACTTGAAAAGAAATCCCCTTTAAAGCTTCAACTTTACCAAAATTTTTCTTTAAGTTATTTATTTCAATGATGTTTTTCATAAAAGTTCCGCCTTTTCAAATAATTATAAATTGTTCTAAAACATAAAATCTTACTTAAATAATAATTGGTTATAGTGCTCTTTGTCAAAAATAAATATTACAACTAATAAATTAACCTCCGAAATCCAAATTTGGTATCGGAGGTTATCTCTAATTAATTTTTATAATTATTACTAAATTATTTTGTTAAGACTTTAATTAATTCTGTAGCAAATGTTTTAGCATCACCCAAATAACCATAATCTGACTCTTTAAAAATTGCAGCATTTTTATCAGTATTAACTGAAAAAACAAATTTTGAATTTTTCATACCTACAGTATACTGGACAGCTCCTGCAATCCCGAAATTTAAAATAAGTTCTGGTTGAATAGTTTGTCCACTTTGACCAATTTGTTGTTCCAAAGGATACCAACCTTTTTCTGCTAGTGGTCGGGTCACACCTATTTTAGCATTTAATAAATTTGCCAACTTTTCAATTTCTTTCAAATCTGCTTCTTGTTTAATACCTCTTCCAACTGCAACAACATGTTTAGCATCACTAATTGTTTCAGCTTTATTAGCAATTTTTTCTTGCTTAATTATTTCAAAAACAAAAGGATTAACCAATTCCATCTTTTCTTCAATAACTTCACCTTTTCGTTTATCATCAAATTTTAGCGGAGTAAAGACATAAGGCCGAACCGTTGTCATTTGGGGACGAGCCTCAGGAATTAAAATGGTACACATTAAATTATCTCCATAAGAAGGCTTAATTTGGACCAACTGACCTTTGTCGTTAATTGATAAATCTAAACAGTCCGCTGTGAGTCCTGTTTTAAGCGCTCCTTGAATTCTTGGTGCTAGTGATTTTCCAATAAATGTTGCCGCAAATAAGATAATAGATGGTTGGTATTTATGAGCTAAATTAACAAAGGCATCTTTATAAATAATTGGGTCAAACATAGAGAACTTGTCATCCTTTACTACAACCACTTGATCAGCTCCATAGCCAATTAAAGTTAAGGCATGATTAGTCTTTAAAGTTTCAAAGAGAATTGCAGTAACTTTCTCTTGATTTTTTTGGCTTAATTCTTGTGCTTTACTTAATAATTCAAAAGTAGCAGGGTGAATCTCATTATGGTTAATTTCCACAAACACCCAAATTCCGGTTGTTTCTTTTTGACTCATAATGTGTCCTCCTTTAAGATATGTTTATTTCGTAAAATATCAACAAGTTGCTCAGCTGCCGCTTGCGGTGATCCTTCTAACATCGTTACTTGACGGGCGGCTTCTTGAGGTACATAAGTTTCAGTTACTATAGTTGGGGAACCTAACATCCCAATACAATCTGAAGCACAAGCTAAATCACTTTCATTCCAAATTGTTATTTCTTGATTCATGATATGTTTAATTCTTAAGGGTGATAAATAGCGAGGCACGTTAACTTCTTCGGTAACACTAATTACTACTGGATAACTAGAGCGCACTAGAAATTCTTCAGTCTCAGTTTTATAAGCCAAATCAATAGTCTGATTAGTTTGATTAACTAAATCAATCCCACTAACAAAGGTTACTTGTGGGACATTTAATGCTTCTGCCACCAGTGGCCCAACTTGACCAGTATCAGCATCAATTGCTTTTAGACCAAATAACATAATATCAATATCACCTATTTTATTGACCGCTTGGGCTAAGGTATAAGCCGTGGCAAGAGTATCTGCGCCGGCAAAAGCTCGTGAACTTAAAAGATAAGCATTATCACAACCCATTGCTAAAGCCTCACGCAGTGACATTTGAAAGCTTGGTGGCCCCATACTAATTATATTAACTTCACCACCATACTTTTCTTTTAACTCTAAAGCTGCTTCAATCGCATGGACATCATAAGGATTAATTCGGCCTTGTTCATTACTACGCATTAAGTTATTAGTTTTAGGATCTATTTTAACTTTGTCACTTAAAGGAATTTCTTTAATAAAGACTGCTATTTTCATAAATATGCCTCTCCTCTTCTTTCAAATAAAGCAACATTAGCAATATCGATTTGAAGTTTTTCATAAGCCCCTTCCGCATATTGCAGTGCTTTAGCGTCGCGCCACAAGTGTTCTACTGGATATTCTTTACTATAACCATAAGCTCCATACAGTTGCATTGCATGATTTGCAGCTTTTAAAGCATAGTCACTACCAAGTAGTTTGGCCATAGTAGTTTCGCTTTTTTGATGTAAACCTTGATCTCTTAGCCAAGCAGCATGATACATAATTAATTTAGTTGCTTCAGCACCCATAGCAATATCAGTAATGCGAAACTTAACCCCATCTAAATGAGCCATTTTCTTTCCAAATAACTCTCTTTCCATTACGTAATCAACTGCTAACTTCAAAGCACGATCTTGAATTCCGGCTGCTAAAGCTCCCATTAAAAATCTTGCCGTATGATGAGCTTCATGACCAATTTCCATTCCTTGATCAATTTCTCCTAAGCGATCAACATCAGCTACAAAAGCATCACTTAAATAAAAATCGCCGACGGGACAGCCTCGCATTCCAATAAACTCTTCAACGGTACCATTTTCAAATCCAGGATTTTTATTGTCTAAAATAAAGACAGTTCGACTATTTTCTAAATCTTTTTCAGGACTGGTAATCGCTAAAACTAAATATACTGAAGCAGCTAAGACACCGTTAGTTAAAAATGATTTGTTGCCATTTAAAACCCAGCCATCAGCATTTCTAATTGCTCTAGTTTGTTGGGTACTAGCATCTGATCCACTAGCTGGTTCAGTTTGTCCAAAAGTAAATAACTCATGATTAGCTCGCTTTAACCAACGATTTTTCAATTCTTCACTACCATAGGTAACTACTTGAGCCACTGCTTTCCAATGAGCCTCTAAAGTAAAAGCTACTCCAGGGTTTACTTTAGCTAATTCATGAATAACCATAGTTTGAGTAACAAAATCATATCCTGAACCACCATAAGCTTCGGGTACCGCAATACCGACAATACCTAAATCAACCATTTGGTCTGTTATATCTTGTTGGTAACCTTCCGCTTCGATTTGCTTAAAGCGTGGTTCCAATTCATTTTCTGCAAAGCGACGAATCATCTTACGTAACATTTTCTGTTCATTCGTGAAACTAAAATCCATAAGATACCTCCTTTATCGGTCTTAACTTAATAAGTAACTTTTTGATTACTTAATTCTCAAGTTTCAAATTGCCATAAAAACGCTTTATATAAAGCAGTTCAAATTAGGAGTCCTAATCTTTTATCTTAATAAGCTGCAGCGTTTTTACCTCATTTATAAATTAATCTTAGCACTTTACAATTTGAGTTTTATTTTATATGCCCATATTAATTCGATAATTGAATGATAATATTTAACTTTTTATAAATTAATAAAAGCAATATATCTTTAAGAAGACTGGCTAATATGTGATATATTTGATTTAGATGGGAGAATAGCAATGACATTTAAAGAATATGATCAAAGTATTTTAACAAAAATCTTAAATAATTATCGACCTAAAGTAATTGCTTTATATCCAAAACTAGCCGAGGCTTGGCCAATCGTCTCAGGTTTCGATGTTAAGGTAGGTCGCTATAATGATTATGAAATTGGTATCCTAATTCATACAGGTAACTTAGATTTTTCTGCCACTAGCTTTGTTTTCTTTAATGAAGCTGATTTAAAGGTCGATCAAATCACTAACCAAAATATCGAAGAAGTTCGAAACATTATCTTTAAACAAAATAATCTTACTGTAAAAGATGGCGTTATAATCTTAAAAAAAGATAATTCCAATTTAAAAGATGAAATAAACCAATTATTTCGAAAACACCAAGCAGTAATGGGAGTTAAACCAACTCAAATATTTTTAAGTCGGAGTGGCACCAACAATGAAATTATCTATGATTATAAAAATCTTTTAGATATTATAGGATATGATATTTATTTTAATGATAATCATTATTTCGATCTCAAAGAAATTTTTAAGTACACAAAAGGTGCAATATTCTTACTTACCGAAAACAATATCGATGATGAAAAATTAATTCAAGAAGTAGAATTAGCCATCTTAGAAAAAGAAAAGAAAGACCAAGATTTCACTCTCATCACATTAGTTTTAGATGACACTGAAAATACTTTAATTCCCATCGAATTAACCGACCATCCTATAATCTATCCTGAGAATCATCTTCAAGCTATAATTGAAATTATTACTGCTTTCCCGAATAAGTAAAATAATATAAATCTTTATAAATTTAAAATAAAAAATTGCGATATTAGTCGCAATTTTTATTTATTTCCAATAATTATTTGCTGCTGCGATAGTTTGGAAATTTATCGCAATAACTTGAGAAGCGAAAGTTAAACTGTCAGCATTATTCGCATAATCTTCTCTTAAGCGAGCTTTTATCTCAGGATCAGATTGGATATATCCGACTCCCTTACGAGATAAAGTAATAGCAAGTTCAAAGCCTTTTTGTGGCGAATCAGTAATAAGGGTTTCAAGCCAAAGTTCTGCCATATTATTACCTCCTTTTATAATAATTATATAAGTCTAGCAATCCAATGTCTAAGAATCTGCATTTTCAACAATTATTTATCTTTTTTACGACGTTTCACATCGTCCCTAATCTTTTCTAGACCAGACTCATCAATAGTTCCTTTTTTACGATATGATAATATCGTATCAGACATCATGGCATAATTTAATTGAGTTCCTTCATGGTCACTTAAGTACTCTACAGCCCGATCTGGCGTTATTCCAAAATATCCAGCTGTTTCAACTGCATCAATATTAGCTCCTAGAAATATAAATTCCCAATCATGTTTCTCTTTTTGTTTTTCAATTTGATTTTTGATTTTCTTAATTGAATATTCTCTACTTGAGTTTTCTTCACCATCAGTAATAATAACAAACATGACATTTTTAGCTCGATATTTTTTAGCAGTATTTTTTTGAGCATTATCGATCTTATGAATTGTTCTGCCAATTGCATCTAGTAACGCGGTTGACCCACCAACATGATATTCCTTTTCAGTAATCGGACTTATTGCTTTAAGATCAATTCGATCATGAAGTAGTTCATAATTATGATCAAATAAAACTGTAGTAACTCGGCATTCACCATCTAATTCTTGTTGCTTCTTTAACATAGAATTATAACCACCAATTGTATCAGACTCTAATCCACCCATAGAACCACTCTTGTCTAAGATAAATACTAATTCTGTTAATCCTTTTTTCATAATAATATCCTCCTTTTGATTATTACAACTAAAGGATAACAAGTTTAATAAATAAAAAGGTCGCTTTAAAAGCGACAAATTTTTAACCTCCTAGCAGCGGTTGATCATATTTAAATAAAACTTCATTAATTTCAAAAATATCATATTTTTCATTAACTATAAAATATTCAATAATAACATCAAATTTAACAGCATGAGAAAGAGCAAAACCCGCCCGTTTTAAAAATGCTTCAGTTTCTGGGAGTGATAACTTTAGTGCAATAGCTAGAGCAATAGCGGTACGTTTGCTTGGCATATAACCTTTAGAGCTTCTAATCTTGGAGAATAATTTTCGACTTAAATTGGCTTGCTTATATACCGTTACATCTAATAATCCTTTTTTATCTATTAAACGTAGTAGCATGTCGGAAAATGGTTCATCTAAGCTACCGATTATATCCTCTAGTGGTAGCGGCATTTCCATCGGATAAGCATCCAGTTCTTCTCGGCTTCTTTTAGCTATCGGCGCTATGACTCTAGCAAACTCTTCTTGAAGATTACTGACTATTTCAAGATTTCTTCTATCATAGCCTTGTGATTCAATATAGTGATCATCAATATAACTATCAATGGCGCCATGTAACTTGTCCCCAATCACAAATGATTCGCTATCATATACCACAAGTGTCACGTCAATCTCAGATTCCAGCAGGAAATCATTGATGGTTGAAGTTGCTACTTTAATAGCTGCTTCTTTAGGAAAACCGAAAATACCACTAGAAATAAGTGGAAAAGCAATTGTTTCTAGATTATTATCAACAGCTAATTTTAAAGCATTAAAATAAGCATTTCTTAAATGTTGCTCACTCTCTGCTTCAGTCCAATTTCCATAAACTGGACCAGCTGCGTGGATAATAAATTTAGCTGGTAAATTAAAACCAGGCGTAATAACTGCTTGGCCAGTTTTGATTGGAGCAAGCTTGTCACAAAATTCTTGAAGATCTTTTGAACCAGCAACTTTAAAGATAGCTCCACTTACTCCGCCACCCATCTTTAAGTCAGTATTTGTAGCATTAACTATTGCATCAACTTTTATTTTTGTAATATCATTTCGAACTATATTAAAAGGCACTTTATTACTCCTTAATCATGATATATTAAAACTTTTTCATTAAATTTTAGAATTGAATCATTAATCTGAAACAGTAAAACGATCACGAATCACGGTTGGATTTTCAATCTCATCTAAAATTGCTACTGCCATTGTACCGCTTGTAGTATGAGATTTACCATCAGCGGTAGTTAAAAGGTGGTCTTTACCTAAAACTGGAGGATATTTTTCTCCTTTAGAAAATGTTGCAGAAGGTGACACTCCAACCCAATTAACATTATCTACATTTAACAAAAACTGGAGTTGCTTATATTGGTTATCAGGAACAGCAATCCAATTTCCAGAACCAGGAGCTTTTCGAAGCGTCTCCACAAATCGTTCGTTATTTTCATCTAACAAGCTCCCAGCTCCTAAAATGAAAAATAATCTTGGAGAATCTGTCTCTCTAAATAAAGCGACTAGCTTTGTTGCTAAATCGACATGAAGATAAGCCTTTTCTATATCAGTCGCAAATGCATTAACCACGACTTCAAATTTTTCAAGGTATTCTTTTTCTAACTCAAAAGCATCTTTGATAATTAAACTGGTCTTGTCGCCTAGTACTTCTTTTGCTCGCTCTTTATTCCGGACAAACCCAGTAACTTCGTGACCACGTTCGAGTGCTTCTTTATAAATCGCGCTTCCTGCCATCCCATTAGCTCCAATAATTGCAATTTTCATAAATACTCCTTTCTTTTAAAAATTCTGTATCTTGTCAGTACTTATATAAATTAGTCTTCTTCTTGAAATATAAATTCAGATCCTTTTTTTATAAGAGTTTCAGCAAGTTCTTCAGATTCAAAAATTAATATATTTCCTCTGATTCTAAATTTTATTTTCTGAGTCTCATCCTTATCAAAATTTAATAATAAAATATTCCCTTCAATTTTATAATTGCCATTGGGATTATGGCTAGTCGTAATTTGTCTATTTAATAGAAAAGTATTATCTTCTCCTAAAGTAAGACTAGCTAACTCATCATTAGTGACATAGATTCCCAATTTTAGTTCACTATTTGATTTTGAACACGCTAACAGGGTAAAAACAATTACTGTTATTAAAGAAATTTTAATTATCTTTTTCAAACATTGTCTTCCTTATTGTGGTTTTTATATTAAAAGCATATCATATGTCATTATATTATCGTAAATAATATCTAATATGTAATGATTCTCAGAAAATTTTTGATAAAATAAGCTCCTCATTTACTTCTTATTAAAAATAACTTGTAATAATACTGGTTGAGTTAAAGCACCAAAATAAGTTTTAGGATTAA
>CAYUXU010000008.1:0-20678 GCA_964449005.1 uncultured Erysipelotrichaceae bacterium
TAAGACTAATGAGTGGTGTTTAAGCTATGACGCAAGTGGTTTAATAAACAAAGTCACGGTAGGTGGCCAAGATGCTTGGATAATGTTAGGTCAGATTTATTTCGATGAAAAGTTCTCAGAAAAATTTCTAGCTATTTTAAATCAGGTATATGTAAGACCCGAAACAAAAGATAAACTATGGGAAGAAATTTATGTTGATAACTTAGCGAGCTTAGAGCTCTATATCAAGCAGTATCAAAGTGATGTAATATTTGAGTTTGACACTTTAGATGAATTAAGAGGTTTTGATGAAAGTTACCAAAATAATGCTTCCTCAGAAATTTTAAACTTAGTTACTAAGAAACTAAAGTGTCAACAATTTGAAATAACAAATTGTCACCCCATCTATCAAAATGAAGCAGTGGTAGGTTTTAGTTTTACTTACAATAATCTTAGATATCGGTTTTATTACGCTAGTAATCAATTAGAAAGGATTTAAAGTATGTCAAATAAAGATTTTCATCGAATTAAAGCAGTTTCAAAACTGGCGTTTCCTGAGGTCACAACTCCGATTAGAATTCTCCAACAAGAAGGGGGTCTTACCAATAATAATTATAAAGTTATGGTGGATAAGAATTTATATATTTATCGAATTCCTGGACCTGGCACTAATCAATTAATTAATCGCTTTCAAGAAAAAATTTGTACTGAGGCTGCTAGTGCTTTAGGAATTGATGCCCCGTTAGTTTATTTTAAAGCTGATACCGGAGAAAAGATATCACAATTTATTGATAATTCAATTACGCTACAAGAGACGTTAATTAAAGAACCAAAATATATGGAGGCAAGCGCTAGGTTACTACGAAAACTTCATGATTATAAAATTCAAATTGATGTCAAATTTGATGTTTTTGAGAAAATCGAAGATTATGAAAAGTTAATTAGAGCAGTAAAACCAGATTGCTTTTGGGAAGATTATTTAGAAATGAAGCAACTGATTGAAACATTAAAGGCTGAAATAAGAAATTTAAAGGTGGAAACAGTTCTCTGTCATAATGATCCATTATGTGAAAACTTTATTGTCAATGAATCACGGATGTATTTGGTTGACTGGGAATATGCTGGAACTAATGATCCACTTTGGGATGTTGCTGATGTCGTAATTGAAGCGAATTTCTCTGAAGCCCAAGAGCAACAGTTTTATAATTTTTATTTTCAAAATGAAATAACTGTCTTAGAAAAACGGAGATTAATTATTAATAAGATCCTTTTAGATTTCTTATGGAGTCTTTGGGGATTACAACGTTTTACCCATGGGATAGATTTATATGATTATGCGACAGTTCGTTATCAGCGAGCGAAAGCCAATTTGAAATTACTTTGATTAGGAGGATTTAGATGTTAGCAGGGATATTAGCCGGATTACTGTGGGGCTTAGATACTGTAATCTTAGGTGTGGCTTTATTGATGAGCCCTTTTTCCAAAAATGAATATGTGATTTTCTTAGCTCCTTTTATTAGTACTTTTATTCATGATTTCTTTTCTTCGATGTGGATTTTCCTATATTTAGGAATAAAGAAACAAGCTAATAATATTATAAAAGCCTTGAAAACGAAAAGTGGGCGCTTTATTGTTTTAGCGGCTTTAGCTGGTGGACCAATCGGGATGACGGGTTATGTTTTATCAATTCGCTCAATTGGGCCAGCGTATACTGCGATTATTTCAGCGATATATCCTGCTGTGGGAGCTTTACTTTCTTATATATTTTTAAAAGAAAAAATGCGGCTCTATCAAATAGGAGCCTTATTAGTTAGTATTATAGCGGTAATCTTATTAAGCTATACTCCGGGAAATTATCAAGTAGAAAATGGTCTTTTTGGTTTTGTCTTTGCTTTTCTGGCAGTTTTTGGGTGGGCTTTTGAAGCAGTAATTATCGCTTATGGTTTAAGAGATGACAGTATTAGTGATGAAACAGCCCTCCAGATTCGACAATTTACAGCGGTAGTTGTCTACGGTTTAATCATTTTACCATTATTAAAAGGCTGGAACGCTACTAGTAGTATCTTTTTTACTAATACTTCAGCGATTATTTTATTAGCGACTTTCTTTGGGACGGCTTCTTATTTGTTTTATTATAAATCGATTAGCCAATTAGGAGCCTCCAAAGCGATGGCCTTAAATATTACTTATGTGGCTTGGTCAATTATTTTTGGATTTCTTTTATTTAAAGAGTTATTAACTGGTCCTCAATTAATCTTAACCATAGTGATTATTATTGGATCAATTATTGCCGGAAGTAAAAATGAGAAATGATAGTTTCTATCTTGCAATAATTAAGGTTTAGTGATAATATAATTAAGCTTACTTTGTATCGCAATGATATAAGGCGGAAGGAGATTTAAGATGAAAAAAGGAATTCATCCAGAATACCATAAGGTAATGGCAGTTTGTTCTTCTTGTGGTAATGAATTTGAAACTGGATCAACAAGTAAAGAAATTAAAGTCGA
This sequence comes from uncultured Erysipelotrichaceae bacterium, assembly GCA_964449005.1. Lineage (GTDB taxonomy): Bacteria > Bacillota_I > Bacilli_A > Erysipelotrichales > Erysipelotrichaceae > CAYUXU01. The sequence goes on from CAYUXU010000008.1 coordinate 2,487, forward strand.
TACCTGTTCTAATTGTCATCCATTCTTTACTGGTAAACAGCGCTTTGCGCAAGCTCAAGGAAGAATTGAAAGATTTAATAGAAAATATGGTAAAAAATAAGGTTAATCCTTATTTTTTTTTAATAATCAAGTATAATTAAATTTAGAGGTGGGAAAGATGTATCATCAATATAGAGACGGATATTTAGAAGTAATTACAGGTTGTATGTTTGCAGGAAAGACGGAAGAGTTAATCCGTCGCATTAATGTCTTAAAATATGCGCATAAAAAGATACTTGTTTTCAAACCCCAAATTGATAATCGTTTTAGTGATTCCCAAGTGGTATCACATAATGGGAAAGCTATTGATAGTATTTCTGTAAAAAATGCTGGTGAGATTTTAAAGCATGTTGATAATCAAACTGAAGTCGTGGTAATTGATGAAGCCCAATTTTTCGATCGGGAAATTCTTGATGTTTGTGAGTCATTAACAAAAGCCGGCTTGCGGGTGATGGTAGCGGGATTAGACACTGATTTTCGAGGCGAGCCATTTGGTGTCGTGCCAGACTTAATGGCTACAGCCGAATTTGTGACTAAGTTAACAGCAATTTGTACCAAGTGTGGTTCACCAGCGACTCGGACTTATCGCAAAATAAATGGGAAACCTGCAAAATATAGTGATCCGGTTATTTTAGTTGGAGCTCAAGAAAGTTATGAAGCTCGCTGTCGCCATTGTCATTTTGTGGAAGGAAAACCTAGCCTTGAATTTAAGATGGAAGAGGTTGACTAATGGAGACAATTTTAAAAAGATTAGATTTAATTGCTCAGCGCTACCAAGAACTTGAAACACTATTACTTCAACCGGAAGTATTAAGAGATAATCGACTGTTGGCAAGTTATGGTAAAGAACAAGCCGGTTTAACTGAAATTATTGAAAAAAGAGCAGAATTATTAGAAGTATTAGAGCATATCAATCAAGCTCAAGAATTAGTCAAAGATGGCGACTTAGAACTTAAAGAACTAGCTGAATTGGAACTAACTGAGCTTGAAAGTAATAAAAACGAACTTTTAGAAAAACTACAAGTTTTATTAATTCCTCGTGACCCCCGTGATGATAAAAACGCTATTGTTGAAATTAGAGGAGCAGCTGGCGGTGATGAGGGGAATATTTTTGCAGGTGATTTATATCGGATGTATGTCCGTTACTTAGAAGCCCAGGGTTGGAAATATGAAGTCATGGAAGCTAGTGAAGCAGAAATGGGGGGTTATTCTTTAATTTCCTTTTTCGTTAAAGGAAAAGATGTTTACCATTTTCTTAAGTTTGAGTCAGGAGCACACCGAGTTCAACGAGTTCCTAAGACCGAAACCCAAGGTCGAGTTCATACTTCAACAGCGACCGTTTTAGTTTTGCCTGAAGCGGAAGAAGCAGACTTAGAACTTGATTTGAATGATTTAGAAATCGAAACTCATCGCTCAAGTGGAGCTGGTGGGCAACATGTTAATAAGACTGATTCGGCAGTAAGAATCACACATAAACCAACTGGGATTAGCGTTAATTGTCAAGATGGTCGATCACAGCATGACAATAAAGCAACGGCGATGCGCTTAATTCGGGCTCGAGTCTTTGAAGAGTATCAAAGAATTGAAGATGAAAAAGCTGGTGCCGAACGTCGGGAAAAAATCGGAACTGGCGACCGTAGTGAAAAAATTAGAACTTATAACTATCCTCAAAACCGAGTCACTGACCACCGGATTAATTTAACTTTAAATCAGTTAGATCGGATTATGGAAGGAAAGCTTGATGATGTAATCGAAGCTTTATTAGCGAAAGAACAGGCTGCCAAGTTAGCGGGACAGTAAAATGGTTACTTATCGTCAGTTAATTAAAGCTGCTGAAACAAAATTAGAGAAAATTGAAGCGAGTTATTTGGCTCGCCTTTTCATGTTAGAGTTAACTAGAGAAGCTAATTTAGATTTATATTTAATCGAAGATGATGTAGTTTTAGATGAAATCAAAGCAACCTTTGATAGTGGATTGAAGCGCTTGTTAAAAGAAGAACCTTTAGCTTACGTATTAGGTTACAGTTGGTTTTATGGTAGAAAATTTTTGATTGATAAAAGAGTTTTGATTCCAAGAAAAGAAACGGAACAACTCATTGGCGAAGCTTTAATTGAAATAGAAGATTATTTTCAAAATAATCAAAATTTAGTTGTAGCTGATATTGGTACGGGTAGTGGGGCAATTGGGATAACTTTAGCCTTAGAAGAACCAAATTTCCAAGTTTTTGCCAGTGATATTAGTGAAACGGCTTTAGAAGTAGCTTTGGATAATGCCACCAGTAATCAAGCGGCAATAACTTTTTTTCAAGGAGATTTATTAAAACCACTGATTGAAAAACAACTTAAGGTTGATGTCATTGTTTGTAATCCACCTTATATTGACCATAGTGAAACAATTGAAAGTTCAGTTTATGATTATGAGCCTCATCTGGCTTTGTTTGGAAAAGAGTCAAATTATTACTTTTATCAAGAACTTTTAAAAGACGCACATTTAGTTTTGAATAATCCAGCTTTAATTATTTTTGAAATGGGATATCAAATGCGGGAAGGACTTGAAAAACTTACTGAGAAATATTTTCCTAAAGCTCGTTACAAAACTATTTTAGATTATCAAGGTTTGGATCGTTTTTTTGTGATAACTTTATAAGTATTTTATACTACTGAAAGGTAAGTTTTGTGTTAAAATAATTAGAGAGAAAGAAGGATTTAAGTGGAAACCAAAATATTAAATCAAGCTGATTTTACTGAAATCGTTACAATTTTAAATCAAGGTGGAATCGTAGCACTTCCAACTGATACGGTTTATGGTTTAGCGGTTCGCTTTGACCTTGATTTAGCGGTTAGTAAATTAAAAAGCCTGAAAGGAAGAGATGCCGATAAACCTTTTACTTTCTTGGTTTCAAATCTTTCTCAAATTGAAAAAATAGCACATTTAAAGGAAAGGGATTACCAATTGGTAGAAAAATGTTTACCTGGTCCAATTACCTTTCTTTTTTTAAAACAAGCTAGTTTAGATGATAAATATACTAATGGCTTAAATACGGTTGCGATACGGATGTTGGCTGATGAAACGATTAATCAAATTATCGAAGCAGTTAATCAGCCATTATTATTGACTAGTGCTAACTTGAGTGGTGAAAAGGCCGCTTTCACTAGTGAAGAAGTTTATAGTGTATTTAATGAAAAAATTGAGGCCATTTTGGTTGGTGAAAGCCAAATGAAAATGGCGAGTACAATTGTCGATAGTTCAAGTGAAACGTTACTGTTGAAACGAACAGGACCAATTTCACTTCCTGAAATTAAAAGAAAGGCAGGATTAGATATGAAAATTTCAATCGGTGCAGATCATGGAGCTTTTAAAGAAAAAGAACTGTTAGTCAAACATTTAAAAGAGCTCGGCTATGAAGTAGTTGATTATGGGACTGATAGTGAAGCGAGTGTTGATTATCCCGATTTTGCGGGTCCAGTAGCACAATCAATTAGTGATCACGAAAGTGATTTCGGGATTGTAATGTGTGGAACTGGGATTGGAGCTTCGATTACCGCTAATAAATATCCTGGAGTTAGGGCTGCTTTAGTCTATGATCCAGAAATTGCGAAAATTACCCGGGAACATAATGATTCTAATGTTTTAGCACTTGGTGGACGAGTTACTCCAATTGAAGATATGTATAAAATTGTCGATAGCTGGTTAGCAACACCTTTTACCCACGACGCCAGACATGAGCGACGGATTAATAAATTAACTAAGATTGAAGAGGAACATCATGAAGGATAAGAAATTATTTGATGCGATTGCTTTGGAAAGAGATCGTCAAAACCAAAATATTGAACTAATTGCTTCTGAAAACTTTATTTCAGATGAAGTCTTAGCGGCAACCGGAAGTATCTTAAGTAATAAATACGCTGAAGGGTATCCTGGTGATCGTTATTATGGTGGCTGTGAATACGTCGATATTGTCGAAAGTTTAGCAATTGAAAGACTTTGTGAAATTTTTGAAGCTGATCACGCTAATGTCCAACCCCATTCTGGGACTCAAGCTAATATGGCAGTTTATCATGCTGTTTTAAATCCTGGTGACACCGTTTTAAGTATGGCGTTAAATGCTGGGGGACACTTATCCCATGGCCATGAATTAAATTTTTCGGGTCGTTTATATAAATTTGTTAATTATGGGGTTAGTCCAGAAACTGAAGAAATTGATTATGATGGGCTTTTAAAACAAGCACATCAAGTTAAACCAAAATTACTGGTGGCAGGGGCTAGTTCTTATCCCCGAGTGATTGATTTTAAAAGATTATCAGAAATAGCCCAAGAAGTGGGGGCCTATTTTATGGTAGATATGGCTCATATTGCGGGCTTAGTAGCTGCCAAACAACATCCTAATCCGGTTTTATACGCTGATTTTGTGACTTCAACAACCCATAAGACCTTAAGAGGTCCTCGTGGTGGTATTATCTTATGCAAAGCAAAGCACGCTAAAAAAATTGACCAAGCGATTTTTCCAGGCATTCAAGGTGGTCCTTTAATGCATATCATTGCGGCAAAAGCGGTTTGTTTTTATGAAGCAATGCAACCTGAATTTGTAACGTATCAAAAACAAGTTATTGCTAATGCTAAAACTCTAGCTAAGTCCTTAGCTGATTTAGGAGCTAGAATTGTGACTGGTGGGACAGATAATCACTTACTTCTAATTGATGTTAAAAAGACTTATCAACTAACCGGAAAAGAAGCTTCTGAAATCTTAGATAAAATTCACATTACATGTAACAAGAATGCGATTCCTTTTGATAGTGAAAAACCATATTATACAAGTGGAATTCGTTTAGGAACTCCGGCCATGACAACAGTTGGTTTTAAAGAAGAACAATTTATTAAGGTAGCCAAAATTATTCATGAAGCCTTATCAAATTATCAAGACCAAGTTGTTTTAAATAAATTAAAAGATCAAGTTAAAGAACTAATGCAAGATTTTAAGATTCACGGGAGGGACTAATGTTAAAAATTTTAAATCATCCATTAATTGCGCATAAACTAACATTCATGAGAAATAAAGAAACAGGTACTAAGGATTTCCGACAAAATCTAGATGAAATAGCTGGGCTAATGGCTTACGAAATTTCTCGAGATATTCCTTTAAATGATGTTGAGATTGAAACACCACTTACTAAGACGATTGGTAAAGTTTTATCAAAAGATATCGTTTTGGTACCAATTCTAAGAGCTGGTCTGGGAATGGTAGATGGGATAGTTAGTTTAATTCCCACCGCTAAAGTGGGACATGTTGGCTTATATCGTGATGAAACAACTTTAATGCCGCATGAGTATTATGCCAAGTTTCCAAATAACATGGCGAACTCGATTGTGATGATTTTAGATCCAATGTTAGCAACTGGTGGCTCAGCGGTGGCCGCAATTGATTTAGTTAAAAGTCGCGGTGCTAAAATAGTTAAATTAGTCTCATTAGTGGGTGCTCCGGAAGGAGTCAAAGAAGTTACTGATCACCACCCCGATGTTGATATCTATTTGGCAGCCCTTGATGAAAAACTAAATGAGATTGGTTATATTGTACCGGGTTTAGGTGACGCAGGTGATCGAATTTTTGGGACAAAATAATGCCTGATTTATTATTAAGAATTGTTTTACATCTTGCTTCCTTCGCGATTGCTCTTTATGCCTTAGAAGGGATTGATTTTGCGAGATTTATTCGAAAAGGCAGAACCACTCAAGCTACCATCTTATTATTTTTATTAAGTATGGCTTTAGGTTACTTAGTAGCCCAGTTTTTATTGATGCTAGCTTATCGTTATTACTTTTAAGTCTTTTAATTGCGAAATACCGTGAAATAAACTAAGATAGATTAAAGTGTTAAGCTTTAATCTTTTTTTGAAAGAAGGCAAATTATGCTAAACTCAAATATTTTAACCACAATCGGTAAGACACCACTTGTCAATCTAAGAAAAATACAAGAAGCTCATCAACTTAAAGCCACATTACTGGGAAAATTAGAAATGTTTAATCCGGGCGGTTCAATTAAAGACCGGATTGCTTTAAGTATGATTGAAAGAGCTTATCAAACAGGCTTAATTACCCAAAATACCGTTATTATTGAACCGACCAGTGGTAATACTGGAATTGGACTAGCGGTTGTGGCGGCTTATTATGGTAATAAGTTAATTTTAGTGATGCCAGAAACGATGAGCATGGAAAGGAAACAATTATTAGAAGCCTTTGGAGCGACTTTAGTTTTAACCAAAGGGGAATTGGGGATGAAAGGCTCAATCGCGGAAGCAAAGCGCTTAGCTGAGATCTTTGATGATTCTTATATTCCTTCACAATTTGATAATGCCGCCAATCCTGATATCCACTTTACAACGACTGGCCCTGAGATTTATCAAGAAACTGGTGGTGAAGTTGATATTTTTATTTCATCAATTGGTACTGGTGGTACGGTTACCGGAGCTGGTAAATACTTAAAACAACAAAACAGTAAAATTCAGGTAATTGGAGTTGAACCGGCTAACTCACCTTTTTTAAGTAAAGGTGTCAAGGGAAAACATAAGATTCAAGGTATTGGGGCGGGGTTTGCTCCAGCTGTTTTGGATTTAAGTGTGATTGATGAAATTATTGCCGTTAGTGACGAAGATGCTTATTTTTATACAAAAGAATTAGTTCGGATTGAAGGAATTTTTGCTGGTATTTCTTCGGGGGCAGCTTTAGCGGCTGCGGCTCAACTAGCGAAAAGACCCGAAAATTTTAATAAAAAAATTGCGATTATTTTTCCGGATAGTGGTGATCGTTATTTATCGACTCATGTTTTTGATGGAGATTTAGATGCTGGCGCTCTTTAAAGCTTATCGAAAAAAAGATCCGGCCTTAAAGTCTTATTTTGAGTTAATCTTATATCCAGGAATTTGGGCGATGTTTTATCATCGGATTGGTCATTTTTTCTATGCAATCCACTTATATTTTTTAGCGCGACTGATTTCCCAATTTAGCCGTTTTATTACTGGTATTGAAATTCATCCTGGGGCTAAAATCGGAAAACGGTTTGTGATTGATCATGGGATGGGAGTTGTGATTGGAGAGACGGCCATCGTCAAGGATGACTGTTTAATTTATCATGGTGTTACTTTAGGTGGGACTGGTAAAGCTAATGGTAAAAGACATCCTACCTTAGAAAATAATGTCACAGTAGGCGCCAAGGCGGCAATTTTAGGAAATATTACAATTGGAGAAAATTCAATTGTCGGGGCAGGCTCAATTGTTTTAAAGGATGTTTTAGCTAATACAACCGTTGCTGGGGTTCCGGCGAAAGTCATTTCTTCAGCAAAAAATTAATTCTAAAAAACTAATTATTTTATAATTTTGATATGCTATAATTGTGATATGAAAACGGAGGATTAGTAATGTTTTTTTCGAAGGCAGTAGGTATCGATTTAGGTACAGCTAATATATTAATTTATGTCAAAGGGGTTGGAGTCGTTTTAGATGAACCATCCGTAGTAGCCCTAGAAGCTGACACTCGCAAAACTTTAGCGGTTGGTCAAGAGGCTAAGGAAATGTTGGGACGGACCCCAGGAAGAGTAGTCGCAATTCGTCCTTTAAAAGATGGGGTTATCGCTGATTTTGAAGTTACTGAAATTATGATTAGCTATTTTATTAAAAAATTAAATCTTAAGGGCATGTTTAATCGTCCCAATATTTTAATCTGTTGCCCTTCAAATATTACTACCGTCGAACGGAAAGCAATTATTGATTCAGCTTATCGAGCTGGAGCGAAAAAAGTCTTTGTCGAAGAAGAACCAAAAGTTGCGGCTCTAGGAGCTGGCTTAGATTTCTCGAAAGCTAGTGGTGCCATGATTTTAGATGTTGGTGGTGGTACAACTGATGTGGCAATTTTATCTTTAGGTGAGATTGTGACTAGTACATCTTTAAAGATTGCTGGTGACCGCTTAGATAAAGATATTATTAAATATATGAAAGATACTTATAAGTTATTAATTGGTGATCGGATGGCTGAGGAAATCAAGATTAAGATTGGTAATGCTTGGCGTGGTCATAGTAACGATACTTTTATGGTTAGTGGTCGTGACTTAGTAACTGGCTTGCCACATACCGTTACCATTACCGCTGATGAAACTGAAGCTGCGATGCATGAAAGCTTACAAGACATTGTTCGAGCTTGTCGGACTGTCTTGGAACAGACCCCTCCCGAGTTGGCGGCTGATATTGTTACTAAGGGAGTAGTGATTACTGGTGGGGGCGGATTATTAAACGGTCTTGATGAATTACTCCTTAATGAATTAAATATTCCAGTGGCAATTGCCGAAAATGCCTTGACATGTGTTGCTGAAGGAACTGGTATTATGCTTGAATATTTACACTTAACAAAATAAACCTGAAAATTCAGTTTTTTTAGGATTAATTTAGTTGTATAATTATGGTTATAAGGGTGATAAAATGGATCAACAACAAATTAATTCTTACATTAAACTGCTTACAAGCGATCTCTGTTCTAAGGAACTAGAAGCTTTAATCTTAAAATGGCTTAATTATGAATATCGGAAATTGAAGAAACTTCCGCGTCACCGGGTATCACAAATTCTTTTGAGTCGTTTTAACTACAATTATAGAAGAGAATTTAAATCAAGTGAATTAGTTAAGATTAAGGTCGAGGTTGGTGATATATGTTACATTGATTTTGGTGAAACCTATATCACTGAGGCCGGCTTTCAACACTTTGGTTTGGTTTTAAATCTTTATAATAGTAAAGCCTTTGTTTTACCAATGACTAGTAATAATTCGATGTATCTTCAAAGTTATTCTCCAACCTCATATCCTTGTGGGAAAAAACATTTATTTCGCTTAGGAAGTGTCGCTGGCTTAAGTAAACCATCCGTTTTATTTTTAAATGATGGAAAATACTTAAATACTGCTCGAATTATTAATGTAATTGGTCATCTTGATACCAGAAGTGAGGTATTTAAACAAATTAAGCTTCAATTAGCCGAAAATCTCGGTCTGGATGATATTTATAGTTAAAGTATTGTATGATAATAGTGGTGAAACTATGAAAAAACGCTATTTAGTTGCGGTAAGTGGTGGTAGTGACTCGATGGCTCTTTTAGATATGTTAGTTAAAAGTGGCAAATCATTAATGGTAGCCCATGTTAATTATCAAAGACGAGCCTCAGCTGATGCTGATGAGGCACTAGTACAAGCATATTGTGACAAACATCAATTAACTTTAAAATGTCTTTATCCGAAATATCTCAAAGGAAACTTCCAAAATTGGGCTCGTGAAGTTCGTTTTAATTTCTTTAAAGAATTAATTATCGAAAACAATTTAGAAAAAGTATATTTAGGTCATCAAGAAGATGATGTGCTTGAAACTTATTTAATTCAAAAAAAACATCAAAGAATTCCTTTATATTGGGGCTTACAAAAAGAAACCACGATTAATGGATTAAAAATTAGTCGGCCCTTATTAAATTATAGTAAAGCTGAATTACTAAAATATTGTCAGGATAATCAGATTGAATTTGGCGAAGATGAAAGTAACTACCAAAATCATTATTTAAGGAATGAGATTCGTCATACTGTTTTAAAGGCTTTAACGCTTCAAGAAAGATTAAATTTAGTAAAAGAAATTGAGTTAGAAAATCAAAAGTTAAAAAAGTTTCAAGATCAAGTTCAAATTGAACTTAGTAAATTAAGTAAGACCCTTTTAATTAAGCAGTATTTTAAGATAAATCAAGCAATCCGGCTTGAAGTATTAAGAAAGTGGCTTTTTGAGTCTGATATTGATAGTTTAAATTACTCAATAAAATATTTAGAGAACTTGGAAAGTTTTCTCAAAGCCCCAACTAGTGGTAACTATCACTTAAATAAGAAGTATGCGTTGAATAAAAGTTATGGTGTAGCTCTTATCATCGATAAAGCCATTGATTATAGTTACAGTTATCAAATTGAAAATCTTAAAGAGCTTGAGACAAAACATTTTAAGGTAGCTTTATGTGGACCGAAAAATTCGGGAGTCACAGTTAGTGAGGCTGATTTCCCACTGACTATTCGTAACTATCATATTTCTGATGGGATTAATTTGTCTTATGGCAGAAAACAAGCCCGCCGTTTCTTTATTGATAATAAAATTCCTCCTTTAAAACGATTGAGTTGGCCGATTGTCTTAAATCGGAAAAAGGAAATTATTTTGATTCCAGGACTGGGAGCGAATATTACGCATTACTCTAACAATCTTAATTTGTTTGTGTTAAAATGAATTATATTGTAACGGAGGAAACAATGCATAAAGACGTTAAGAAAATCTTAATTACTCACTTAGAAATTGTTGAAAAATGTCAAGAACTTGGGGCTTTGATAAATCAAGACTATCAAGATGAACCACCTTTATTAGTCGCCCTTTTAAAAGGATCGGTTCCTTTTTTAGCGGAGTTAATTAAGAATTTAAAGATAGATGTTGAATATGATTTTATGGATGTCTCAAGCTATGAAGGGACTGAATCAATTGGTGATGTCAAAATCTTAAAAGACCTGGATCAATCAATTCGTGGCCGGAAAATTCTTTTAGTAGAAGACATTGTCGATACCGGAAATACAATTAAAGAAGTAACACGACTGTTAGCCAATAAAGGCGCTAGTGAAGTTAAGGTTGTTTCTCTACTCGATAAACCAAGCCGTCGGGTAGTGGATTTAAAAATTGATTATTTAGGCTTTGAAATTCCTAATGAGTTTGTGATTGGGTTTGGTTTAGATTATAATGAAAAATACCGCAACTTACCTTATGTTGCCGTTTTAAAAGAAGAAATTTATGATGAGGTGCTTTAATGAATCGACAAAATAATAAAAAGACTTTTATAAATCTTTTACCAATTATTATTTCCATCATGTTTTTATATTCATTATTTATGATGAATGGAACAAGTACGACTAAAAAAATTGATTATTTAACTTTTCAAGAATTATTAAAAAATAACCAACTAGAAAAAGTTAATTTATCAGTTAGTAATATTTTATTAAAAGTTGATGGTACTTATATTGTTGAAGATAAAAAACAAGAGTTTTATTTACAACTCCCGAATACTTCAAATATCACAGAAGGATTAATTGAAGAGTTTGAAGCTCAATCAATTATCTTTGAAGTCGGAGAGCTTGAAAAAGGAAACTTCTGGTTAGAAGTTGTTTTGGCCTATGTGCCATATATTTTACTGTTTGGGGCGGGTTATGTTATTTTCTCAAGAATGGGAAATACTTCAGCTGCCAAAAAATCATTTGAGTTTGGGAAGAGCCGTGCTCGTCTTCAAGCTAATATTAAAGTTAAATTTGATGATGTCGCTGGATGTGATGAAGAGAAAGAAGAAATGCAGGAGCTGGTATCTTATTTAAAGGCTCCCAAGAAATTCTCAAAAATGGGCGCTAGAATTCCCAAAGGAGTTATCTTAGTCGGTCCTCCGGGAACTGGAAAAACTTTACTAGCTAAAGCTGTAGCCGGTGAATCTGATGTACCATTTTTCTCAATCTCAGGTAGTGACTTTGTCGAAATGTTTGTTGGGGTTGGAGCTAATCGGGTTCGTGAAATGTTTAAAGAAGCGAAACAAGTCTCGCCATGTATTATCTTTATAGATGAGATTGATGCAGTTGGTCGCGAGCGTGGAGCTGGATTAGGTGGCGGTCATGATGAACGTGAACAAACCCTTAACCAACTTTTAGTTGAAATGGATGGAATTAACGATAACTCAGGAGTTTTAATTTTAGCGGCAACTAACCGCTCAGATATTTTAGACCCAGCTTTATTACGGGCGGGTCGTTTTGACCGGCAAATTATGGTAAGTTTACCAGATCGTAAAGCGCGCTTTGAAATATTAGAAGTTCACGCTCGTAATAAAAATGTCGAACCAAATATTGACTTAAATGCAATTGCGAAGAGAACTCCAGGTTTCTCGGGAGCTGATTTAGAAAACGTTTTAAATGAAGCAGCAATTTTAGCGGTTCGCTCTGATCGTGAAGTTATTTTACTAGAAGATATTGATGAAGCGATTGACCGGGTTTTAATGGGGCCAGCTAAACGATCACGGACTTATACCGATAAAGAAAGAAAATTAGTTGCTTATCATGAAGCCGGACATGCGGTAATAGGCTTATTTTTAGAAAACGCTAGTGTTGTAAGAAAAATTACAATTATTCCACGCGGCATGGCTGGTGGCTATAACTTAATGACACCAAAAGAAGAAACCTTCTTAAATACTAAATCTGATTTACTGGCAAAAATTACAAGTTATTTAGGTGGGCGAGTCGCCGAAGAAGTCTTCTTAGATGATATTTCAACGGGGGCTTCCAGTGATATTCAAGAAGCGACGAAGATTGCCCGTGCCATGGTAGTTGAACTCGGGATGAGTGATTTAGGTCCAATTCAATACCAAAGCCAAAGTGGCAGTGTCTTTTTAGGAAGAGATTACGCTAGTGCTCAAAACTATTCTGGTGAAGTAGCTTATGAGATTGATAAAGCTGTACGTCATATTATTGAAGAATGTTACCAAAAGGCAACTTCTATTATTAAGGCTCATACTAAGGAATTAGAACTCTTAGTTGATGCTCTCTTAGAGTATGATACAATCACTGCCGAACAAATTGATAACGTGATTAATGAGCGGCCAATCAATTTCAATTTATCGAATAATGGTCATAGTCCATTAGACGTTGATTAATTAAAAGGTGGTTCCCACCTTTTTTTTATAAAGGAGTAATATGCAAGATCAGTTAATTAAAGGAATATTTAATAGTGGAAATGTTTTAATATATGTCGCTACTTCAACTAACTTAGTGGAAGCAGCTCGTCAGGCCCATGACTTATGGCCGACTTCTTCTGCCGCCTTAGGAAGAACTTTAACGATAGGTGCTATTTTAGGCAAGACTTTGAAAAATGAGGGTGAGAAAATAACGATTCAAATTAATGGGGGTGGGCCGATTGGGACAATCTTAGTTGATGCTAATAGTAACGGTGATGTTCGGGGTTTTGTCGGAGATCCCCATTTAGCGATGACTTATCAAGAAAATGGCAAACTAGCTGTTGGCACTGCGGTGGGAAAAGACGGTTACTTAAAAGTTAGTAAAGATATTAGCTTAAAAAGCGAATTTACGGGAACGGTAGCCTTAGTAAGTGGTGAAATCGGTGAAGACTTTGCCTATTACTTTTCCTTAAGTGAACAAACTCCGTCAGCGGTTAGTCTCGGTGTTTTAGTCGCTAATGACAACTCAGTTTTAGCAGCTGGTGGTATTTTATTACAATTACTACCAGGAGCAACCGAAGCAGATTTAAAACTAGCAGAAAATATCGTCGCTAACTTACCGCCAGTATCATCACTGGTGGCCAGTGGCAAGAGTGCCTTAGATATTATTAATAGTTTAAAGCAAGAGATTAATATTTTAGAGACAAGTTCGATTCGCTTCTTCTGTGATTGTAGTAAAGAGCGCTTTCAGCAAAGTTTAAAAGTTTTAGAACTAAATGATTTAAAAGAAATGATTGATGACATGTCAGGTACTGAAGTAGTTTGTAATTATTGTAATAAGCATTACCATTTTACTCAAAAAGAATTAGAAGCAATTTATCATGAAAAGTTGGCAGATCAAAAACATTAAAATTGATAATCCGGTAGTTTTAGCACCGATGGCAGGGGTCACTAACCAAGCTTATCGCGAGGTAGCGAAAGAATTTGGTTGTGGCTTGCTTTATGGTGAAATGCTGAGTGATAAAGCATTAATTAATCAAAATAAACATACTTTAAAGATGGCTGAAGTTAGTAATGAAGAACACCCAATTGCCTTACAATTATTTGGCAATGAAATTAAAAGTATGGTTGAAGCAGCTATTTATTTAGACAAACATACTATGGCTGATATTATTGACATTAATATGGGATGTCCAGTTAATAAAGTTGTAAAAAATAATGGTGGGGTCGCTTTAATGAAAGAACCCGATTTAGCTTATCAAATCGTAAAAGAGATTGTTGATCAAGTTGAAAAACCAGTTACCGTTAAATTACGTTCAGGATGGAATGAGAAATCAATTAATGTTGTTGAGATGGCTTTAAAGCTAGAAGCGGCCGGCGCGAGTGCTGTCGCAATTCATCCTCGCACTAAAACTCAAATGTATTCTGGTAAATCAAATTGGGATATTATTCGCCAAGTTAAGGATGTTTTAAAGATTCCAGTAATTGGTAATGGTGATATTAAAACTTATCAGGACGCTAAGTTGATGATGGAAACCACTAATTGTGACGGGGTGATGATTGGAAGAGGTGCTTTAGGTAACCCGTGGTTAATTAAAGATTGTGTTGATTATTTTAATGGTAGAGAAATAAATGAAGCAGTTAATTATTTAGAAGTATTTCACTATATTCGCAAACATTATCAAAAATTAGCTGAGCTTAAATCAAAACACACCGCTAATTTAGAGATGCGCTCACATATTAGTTGGTATATTAATGGTTTACCTTATAATACTAAAATTAAATCTTTAGTTAATAAAAGCCAAAGTGAAACTGAGTTATTAAAATTACTAGATAACTATGAAGATTTCTTAAAGGCTTATCAAAAGAATAATACTTTAGATTTTGCTTATTTTACTAGGTATTATGATTAATTGACAAAATTAATTAATTTGTCTAAAATTAACACGATATAGTAGCAATGATCTGTTAGTAACTTTTAAGCAGGTATCAAGAGAGTTTGTGGTTGGTGAAAACAAATTATCTGTAGAAAGTGAATAAAGCCAGGGAGCTATCGCGAGCCAGCATTATCGGCAAACTTATTAAAGTTACTAAGATGTTACAAGTGATTGTGACATGAAATAGGGTGGTACCACGATGATTACTCTCGTCCCTGATTGGATGGAGAGTTTTTTATTGAAGGAGATATAAAATGAGTAAATTAACTGATCAAGAAATCGTTAGAAGAGAAAAAATGGTGGAATTAAGAAAGCAAGGCATTGATCCCTTTGGGAGTGCTTTTAAAAAGACTCATCAAGCTTCAGAAATCTTTGAACTATACGACAAATATGATAAAGATGAACTAGCTTTTAAAAATGATGAGGTAATAGTTGCTGGTAGAATCATGACGAAACGAGAAATGGGGAAAGCCGGTTTTCTTCATCTTCAAGATGAAACTGGTCAAATTCAAGTTTATTTAAGAAAAGATACTTTAAGTGAACTTGATTTTGAATTATTTAAAGCCGCTGATTTAGGCGATATCATTGGGATTCAAGGTCCGGTCTTTCGCACTAATCATGGTGAATTATCAATCAAAGCTGAAAAGTACACCCATTTAAGTAAAGCCTTACGTCCTTTACCAGAGAAATATCACGGATTAAGTGATATTGAAGAAAGATACCGGAGACGGTATGTTGATTTAATAGTTAACGAAAGATCGCGTTATATAGCGAGAACAAGAACAAAAATTATTCGAGCTATCCAACATTTCTTTGATGAAAAAGGTTATTTAGAAGTAGAAACTCCCGTATTACAACCAATCTTAGGTGGGGCAGCAGCTCGTCCTTTTGTGACGCATCATAACACTTTAGATATGGATTTCTATTTAAGAATTGCGACCGAGTTGCCATTAAAAAGATTAATAGTTGGTGGCTTTGAAGGAGTTTATGAAATTGGTCGCCTTTTTAGAAATGAAGGAATGAGTCCAAAACATAATCCAGAGTTTACTACGATTGAAGTATACATTGCTTATTTAGATATGTTAGGCATGATGGAAGTAACTGAAAATCTCTTAGAAGCAGTGGCTTTAGAAGTTTTAGACAGTACAAATGTCACTTGGGGTGAAAAAGAAATATCATTAAAAGCACCTTATCACCGTATCCATATGGTAGACGCGATTAAAGAAGTAACTGGAATTGATTTTTGGCCAATCACTGACGTCAAAGATGCTTTGAAGATTGCCAAAGAACATAATGTTGAAATCTTAAAACATCAAGAATCAGTCGGACATATTATTAATACATTCTTTGAAAAGTTTGCAGAAGAAAAAATTATTCAACCAACTTTCGTTTATGGGCACCCCGTTGATGTTTCTCCACTAGCAAAAAGAAACCCAAAAGACGAACGTTTTACCGATCGTTTTGAATTATTTATTGATGGTAGAGAATACGCCAATGCTTTCTCAGAATTAAATGACCCAATAGATCAAAGAGAGAGATTTTTAAGTCAGCTTAAAGAAAAAGAATTAGGAAACGTTGAGGCCAACGAAATGGACTTAGATTTTGTTGAGGCACTAGAATATGGGATGCCACCAACTGCAGGAATGGGATTAGGAATTGATAGGTTAGTAATGTTGCTTACTAATAGTGAGTCAATTAGAGATGTTATTTTATTCCCCCATATGAGAAATCGATGAAATCAAAAGTGCAAATAATGGCTTGAATAAAGGGTTATTGAAGGTATCAAGAGTGTGAAATGTCAATTTGTACACCCAATGTACACCCAAAATTATAAAAAATGTCTATATTATGAGTTAAAGAAGGTTTAAATACCTTCTTTTGATTTATAAACGTAATATGAATTAATTGATTATTTAGTGTATTATAAATGTAAGAGTATCTATAATTTGTAATGTTTAATAATTTTATGAGAATAGAAAGAGGTTAGAAGCAATGTCTAATAAAAACAATGCGAAAGAAGTAGCTTTAGAGACAATTTTATTTAATTGTCGTAATGCATTAAGAGGAGCTGGAGGTACAGAGAAAAATAGAGATGCTGTAATAGGTTTGGTCTTCATCAAGTTTGCAAGTGATAAATTTGAAGCACGAAGACAAGAAATCAAACAGCAATATGGAGATATTATAGAATTCCTCGAAAAAAAATCATTTTATTTAGCTAATAACGTATTTTATTTAGAACCTCATACACGTTGGTCTTATATTGTTAAGGAATCAAGTTCAGATGATATTGCAATTAAGATAGATAAAGCGATGGCAGATATTGAAAAAGATAATCCTCCATTGGAAGGGGCATTACTACCTTATTGCTTGATTTGATTTTCCACGTGAGAGGCGTCTTTATTCATCAGAGAATAAAAAGTTTTAAACCAATTCACATTCCGCTAATCAAAGATATTCCTATTATTGGCCGGATATTAAGTGGTTATAATATTTTAGTTTATTTAGCATTTTTCTTAGTTATTGTGGCTTACATAGTTATGTATAAAACAAGTTTTGGCCTAAGACTTAGAGGGGTAGGAATCAAAAGTCTCGCGGCTCAAACGGTCGGAGTTAATGTAAATAAATATAAGTTAATAGCGATTCTCTTAGGTGGTATTATGGCAGGATTTTCTGGAGGATATCTCGTCCTCGGTGGTTCGTCAATGTTTACCGAAAGTATGTCAGCAGGACGCGGATTTTTAGCATTAGCGGCGATTATGGTTGGCGATGGACATCCTATCAAAGTATTCTTAGCTTGTATGGTCTTTGGTTATACGTCTGCTCTATCAGTAACTTTACAAGGACTCGGAATTCCTTCACAAATTGTGCTGGCTTTACCATATGTCTTTACCGTAATCGTTTTATTAATTACTGCAATATTTTCTAAAAGAAAGCGATTAAACATCGTTTAGTTAATATAAATCTAAATTAAAAAAGGCTATATTTAATATGGCTTTTTTCTAGTAAATTCTGCCTGATTATTTAGGTAAATCATTTTACCTTCTTTAAAGTAATATGAACCTCCATATAAACTTATATGATTATCTTTTAAAACAAAGTAAGAGTCGTCATCTAAGGTATAAAAATCTTGATTAAAACTATCCGGTATTAAGATCTCTTCAACCATCTTTAAATCATCTATAGTAATATCTTTTAGCTCATTAAAATGGGGAATGATGCGATAAGGAAATAAATCAAGCCCCGGATAATAACGTTGAAAGTTTTTATCAATGGCTTCATTTTCCAGTTCAGGTGCTCCATAGACTAGTCCAGCTAGATTCATACTACCAGCGCTAATTCCAATAATTAAACCAGAATAGTTTTTAAGTTGTGCTTTTAAATTAATTTGATTAAAGAACTTATTTTGAGTTGGAGTATGACCTCCAGCTAAAATTAAAACATTATATGGCTCAAGGTTCGGATAGTAACG
>CAYUXU010000009.1:0-19468 GCA_964449005.1 uncultured Erysipelotrichaceae bacterium
CCCATTAAAATACTAAAAACGATGACTTGATTTAAAATAATATTAAATTGACTCATTAGAAACTCCTTTAGTTAACTTATACATTATCTACTAACTAGAGTTATTTGTCCATTTCTGATAATCATTTTAATTGTATTTTAAAAATTACTTTGTTATAACGAAAGTGTAGCATAAGAAAGGAAGTGAGAGAATGCTGCAAACATTTAAAGCAAAAGCCCGTAAACTTCCAGCCGGGATGCAAGTAGAGACAAGTTCTCGTAATTTTAAAATTTTGATTGATGAACCACAAAGTCTAGGTGGTACTGATATAGCGATGAGCCCAGTTGAGGCATTGTTAGCGGCACTAGGAGCTTGCCAAACTATTGTGGCAGCAGCTTTTGCCAAGGCGCATGATTTCTCATTTGAAGAATTCCATGTTGAATTAGAAGGCGATTTAGATAGTGACGGTTTTATGGGTAAATCTGATGTCCGCCCCGGTTTTCAAGAAATTCGTTTTTCTATGCATTTCAAAACTACTGAGAGTCAAGAAAAAGCCGAAGCTTTCGCAGCTTTTATTGAAAAAACATGTCCTGTTGGCGATTCATTAGCTCATGGGGTAAATCTAGTACTAACGGAAGTAGTACGAGAATAATTAAGAGCCGGATTATCCGGCTTTTCCTTTATGAAAATTAAAATAAAAAGAATTTATCAAGAACCAGAAAAGACTGACGGTTATCGGATCTTAATTGATCGAATTTGGCCACGAGGGATTTCGAAAGCTAAGGCCCAACTTGATAAATGGTTTAAAGAAATTGCTCCAAGTAATGAACTTAGAAAAAGTTTTAATCACCAACCAGAATTATTTGAAAGATTTCAACTAGATTATTTAAATGAAATAGAGAATAACTTGGAAAAGGATAATTTTCTTGATTTAATTAAAAATAACTTAACAAATAGTGATGTTACCTTGCTTTATGGAGCTAAAGATGAAAAATATAACCAAGCAGTCGTTCTTAAAGTTTGGTTAGAAAAAAACCTCTAATTGAGGTTTTTTATAGTAATTGTTTAATTGAGGTTACCGATAACTCCATAGCACTACGAGCCCATGAGAAGCGTTCTTTGATTTTGTCAAAGTTTTCTCCGTCGGTTACAAAGCGTGCAGTAGCATATAAATGCAAGCCTGTACCTTGATAACCATTTTTACCTTCAACTTCTTTACTACCTAAGGCAATCAGAACTTGGTCGTTAACTGCAACGTTTTCTTCAGTTGCTTTAAAGCCACCAGCTGGTAATAAAATCTTTTCATCTTCAGTGATAATTAAATATGAATTCCAAGTATGGGCCATATTTGGTTCGGGATGAGCTCCCCAAGACATAATTGTAAAGATTCCCTCATGTTTGATAATTTCATAAAATTTTTCTGTTAACATTTTTTCCTCCTAATTAATTATTATAAAGCTTATAAAATCTCTCTTCAAGAGGAAAGGGTTATTTTAGATAACTATTTAAATAATCCACAACACCATCATGATTATTATCAAATTTGGTTAAGTTATCAGCAACAGCTTTGAGACGGGAAGTAGCATTAAGCATTGCGACCTTGTGACCAGCAGCTTCAAGCAAGCTAACATCATTATCATTATCTCCAAAACTTATAACTTCTTGAGAAGAGATATTTAACTGATCTAAAACAAATTTTAAAGCACTTCCTTTATTAGCTAAGGGATGTGTTATTTCAATATTATTAGGATGTGAAGAAGCTAAATAAATATCTTTGACATCTTTTAATAAATGATAGAGTTTTTCTTTGTCATTAGGATCAGGTAAACTTACGTGGATTTTAGTAATACCATCGTTAAGATTTAAAAAATACTTGTAGTCATAAGCGTAAGCACGGGCTTGATGGACAAACATCCCAGCCTTAAAGGGAGTATTTTGTGGTAAGAGAAAATTATATAAATCTAAACTACTAATCATGTATTCGCCATAATTAAAAGTTATTAAGTTATTAACTGGTGCTAAGATTTCTGCAACTTCAATTGACTTTTTACCACTTAGAGTATGGTTAGTTAAGGGCTCTTTGGTTTTGTTATCAATAATAATGGCACCATTATGAGTTATTAGATATTTAATTTCCTGGTGATCTTTAAACCAAGTCGGGTATTCAAAAAGCGTCCTAGCACTACAGGGAACTAAAAGGTAATCTTTTTTCAAAAGTTCTTCTAAATAAACTATCGTAGCATTACTAAGTTCTCCATTATCGTCTAAGATTGTTCCGTCTAAATCAAATGCAATTAATTTGTACATATTTTCCTCAACTTTCGCTATAATTATAACAAAGTTAAATACTTATAACTGACGATTTTAAAAGAGTATTATGAAATCATCTGATTTGAAGTTTTATTATAATTTTGATTTAAAAGATAATCTTTTAAAAAGATATTTTTTAGTGAAACGCTTAATCTAGATTTATCGATAAGTCGCATTTGATTTTGGTTAATAGTCTTTCTTTAGGTATCAGTAAGGTTACCGCAGGACGACTTACCAAGCATTATCCGAAAGGTTTACGGTGACAAATTTGGTTTAAGTGAGAGGGGCTCTTAGTTGCATTTTCAGGGTCTTTATGCTATGGTTTTTTTGTTAGAAAATACGAAGTATTAGTGAAATTCTAACGTAAGGTGGGTGGCAACTTGCATCATAATACAAGGCTAATTATTGTAATTATCGTTACAATATTGTTGGGTTTATTTCATATAAATTGGGCAACAGGCTGGTTATTGGGCAATTTAGCTACAACCTTTTTAAAAATCAGACGAGAACAATTTTATGGGAAGGTTTTAGACAGTAATGAATTCTCTAAAGCAATATTTTCTCGCTATGTAATTTTCGTAGTTCTCGTAGTTAGTTTGACGCTTCTAATCCCGTTTAAGTGGCAAAATCTTTTTAATCCTTATACTGTTTTTGCGGCATTAATGTTTGATCGGATTTGGTTATATCTAACTACTTACTTCTTTAAGGATGACAAAAATGTGGAAAAGTGAACAGTTATCAATCTTAATTATTTCAATTGCCTTAGCTAGCTTATTTTGGTGGTTAAAAGGTCGTTTAATGAAATTAGAACCGGGTAAAACTCCAACTGGAGTAGTTTTTTTAGTGGTTTTATATGTTAGAACAATTCATAATTTTGTCGAAGCTAGTATGGGAAAGAAAAGAGCTCCGCTTTTATCAGCTTATATTGGTTTCGTCTTTTTATATTTAATTATTAGTAACTATAGTGGCTTGATTGGCTTAAAGCCACCAACTGCTAATTGGAGTGTTACTTTTACTTTTGCTTTAATTACCTTTGTTTGGATTCAAGTTGCTAAAATTAAGGTTAATGGGGTTAAAGGATATCTTAAAAGTTTCTTTGAGCCAATTGCCCCATTTGTAATTCCAAACTTATTTGGGACGTTTGCTCCTTTAATTAGTATGTCATTACGTCTTTTTGGAAATGTTATATCAGGGACAATTATCTTAAATTTAGTATATAGTTTTACGGGATGGGTCAGTGGCCTTTTACCAGTTGTTGGTAAATTCAATTTTCTTTCTTTAATTGTCGCGCCATGGATTCACATCTACTTTGATTTGTTCTCAGGCTTTTTACAAGCATTTATTTTTATTTCGTTGACATCCATTTTTATTGCAATAGAATATCAAGATGAGGAGGTAAATTATGGATAGTGTAAGTATTGGAAAAGGTTTAATCGCAATTGCGGCTGCTCTGGCAGTTATGACAGGAATCTTTTCAACCATCGGACAAGCTTATGCCGCGGCAAAAGCAGTTGAAGCGGTCGGGAAAAATCCCGAAGCTAATAGTGAAATTAGAACAATGTTAATTTTAGGAGCAGGGATTGCAGAAACAGCCGCTATTTATGGGATGCTAATCGCATTTTTATTAATCTTTGTATTTTAACTTATGAATATTAATATTGTTGAAAATCTATTTCCAAATCTTTTAACGATGGCAACTCAATTGGCTGCGACATTTGTTTTATATAAATTATATAAGAAATATGTCCACGATCATGTTTTAGTTTATTTGTCAAACCAAGAAGCTAAAATTGAAGAAGCCAATACTTTAGCTGAGGTTACTAAACAAGAAGCTTTAGATTTACAAGCTGATTTAAAGTTGCAAAGAATTACTATGTTAGACAAGATTAATGAATTAGAGAAACAACTTAAAGCTAAAGCTGAGATTGAGTACCAAGAAAAACTTGCTTTAGCGGAAAGCCAAATCGCTAGTAAACAACAAGAAATGTTAGATGACATCGAAAGTCAAAAACGAAAAATGATGGCGGATATTGAAAAATATGCTTCAGAGTTAGCGTTTGAAATGTCGAAGAAAGTATTATCTAATTATGAAATGACTGATGAAGTCTTACTAGCTCGATTAGCTGAGAAATTGGAGCATCCTTCAGCATGATGCGACTTGATTACTATGTTAAGGCTTTTTATGATTTAAATTATCCGGAAACTGCAGTGTCAGCTTACCAGGAAATTTTAAGCTTTAATGAGTTATTACAATTTTATCCGAAACTAAAAAATATTACCGTTTATAATAAAGACGTGATGGTAGTTTTATTTGACACTTTAAAAGATCATTATTCAGAACTTTTTTTAAATTGGATAAAAGTTTTGATAGAAGATCGACATCTAAGATCTTTTAAAAGAATTACTCAAATTTATTTGTCTTTATTAATTAAAGATCAGTTATATTTTGTAGTGGATGTAAAAAGTGCTCATCCTCTTAGTAATCAAACTCAAGAAAAGATTTTAAAACTAGTTCAAGATAATTATGGACTGGCTTTAGAAATCGATTATGAAATTGATCCAAATTTAGTAATGGGTCTAGTTATTTCAATCAATCATCAAGTAATTGACTTAACAGCTTTAGGGCAATTAAAACATTTAGCAAGTGAGGTATTACAATGAGCTTAAAATCGCAACAAATTATTGAACAACTTAAAAAGAGACTTGAAACCGTTGAAATTGAACCGGAAGCTTTAGAATATGGCAAAGTTTTAAGTGTTGGTGATGGAATTGTTTTCGTATCTGGTTTGACTAATGTTGTCGCTGGTGAGCTCTTAAGGTTTGAAAATGAAGTTTATGGCTTAGCTTTAAATTTAGAAGAAAACCAAGTTGGAGTAGTTTTATTAGGTAGTGATCGCGATATTATCGAAAATGACCGGGTTTATCGAACTAAAGAAATTATAAATGTCCCAGTCGGAAATCAACTTTTAGGTCGAGTAGTAAACTCTTTAGGTGAAGCGATTGATGGTAAAGGTTCCATTAAAACTACCGCTAGTTATCCTTTAGAGCGAATTGCTCCGGGTGTCATGACACGGGAAAGTGTTAAAGATTCCTTACATACTGGAATTAAAATTATTGATGCAATGATTCCAATTGGTCGCGGCCAACGGGAATTAATTATTGGCGACCGTCAAACTGGAAAAACTAGTATTGCTTTAAATGCAATTTTAGCCCAACAGGGACAAAACGTGAAATGTGTTTATGTCGCAATTGGCCAAAAAGCCTCAACTGTTGCTAAAATTGTCAAGAGATTAGAAGAAGCCGATGCTTTAAAATATACTGTTGTTGTTAGTAGCTCCGCTAATGAATCAGCTCCGTTACAATATATTGCGCCATATACGGGTTGTGCAATGGGTGAATATTGGATGGATAATGGTGATGATGTTTTAATCGTTTATGATGATTTATCAAAACATGCTGTGGCATATCGGACCATATCATTATTATTAAGAAGACCTTCAGGTCGTGAAGCTTATCCCGGTGATGTCTTTTACTTACATTCGCGTCTTTTAGAAAGAGCAGCCAAATTAAATGAAAATCATGGTGGTGGTTCTTTGACTGCCTTACCAATTATAGAAACGCAAGCTGGCGATATTAGTGCTTATATTCCAACAAACGTTATTTCGATTACTGATGGGCAACTTTTCTTAAATTTAGATGCCTTTAATTCAGGACGACGTCCCGCTGTTGATAGTGGATTGTCAGTATCAAGAGTTGGTTCAGCCGCGCAAAGTTCAGCAATGAAACATGTCTCTTCTTCTTTAAAGTTAGAGTTAGCGAGTTATTATGAGTTATTATCTTTCTCACAGTTTTCAACTGACTTGGATAAAGAAACCAGAAGAATTATTAATCGTGGGGAAAGGTTAGTCGAATTATTGAAACAAGATAATACGACTACTTTAAATCATGAAGAAACTGTATTAAGTTTATTTTTAAGCAAGTATGATTATATTGATCAGTTATTAGTAAATGATGTTTCAAAATTTGAAATTAATATGCAAAAGACTTTTAAAGCTTTACATCCGGATATTTTAGAAGAGATTAAAACATCTCGTGATTTAAGTCTTGAATTGATTGATAAAATTAAAGTGGTTATGGATGAACTTTTAGAAAACTATTTAGAGGAAACTGATGGCACAAAACTTAACTAATGTTAAAAAAAGAATGGCTAGTATTAAGACCGCTCAGAAGATTACCAAAACGATGAAACTTATTTCAATGAGTAAGGTGCAACGTTATCTTCGTGAGCAACACAAGGTTTTAAATTTTTTTAACGAACTAAATAAATGGGAAAAGCAAGTCGTAACGTCAACTGGTGAGTCAGTTGTTTTGTGCTTTGGTCCTGATTTAGGTTTAGTTTCAATTTATAACAAGAGTTTACTAGAGACATTGCGTCAAAAAAATTATTCAAAATTGATTTGGTTAGGACAACACGGTTTAGATCGCGTTTTTAACCAAACTGATTTTGAGGTATTAAATCAACCTCATCGCAGTGAAAAGTTACTGATGGATGAAATATTAGCTTTGATTCCCGAGGAGTTACATCAAGCGAATTTATATGTCGCTAAAGCGAAACTTATAACCCAGAATCAACTAGATTTTGAAATTATACCTTTAAATTATGAGTTAGTTTTTGATGAGTTTCAGCTCTATGAGCCAAATTTTAAAGAAGTAAATTCCAACTTTAAAAGTTTAATTTTAATTAACTTATTGTATGAAAATTGGTTGCATAATAAATTGATCGAACATCGTCTTCGACAAATTGGAATGGATAAAGCTGAAAAGAGTGCCGATGAGATGTTAGAACAATTAACGAATGTTTATAATCGGATTAGACAAGATAATATTACCCAGGAAATTAGTGAAATAATTGGTGGAAGGGAGATGGGAATATGAGTAATGGTGTAATTAGCCAAATTATTGGACCAATCGTGGACGTGGTTTTTTCTCCCGAAGATTTACCAAAGCTGTATCATGCTTTAGAGGTTGAAAGTGAACAAAAAGTTACTTTAGAAGTAGCGCAACATATTGGGAATGATAGTGTTCGTTGTATCGCAATGAATCCGACGGATGGTTTAGCACGTGGTGATAAAGTAAAAAATACTGAAGCACCAATCTTAGTGCCAGTCGGTAAAAGTGTCTTAGGGCGGATGTTTAATGTCTTAGGAGATGTCATTGATGAAATGCCTTGGGATTATCAAGGTGTAAAAGAAGCTATCCATAAAGATGCCCCAAGCTTTGAAGAACAAACAACCACAACTCAAGTTTTAGAGACTGGAATTAAGGTAATCGACTTATTATGTCCTTATCCGCAAGGTGGAAAGATTGGCTTATTTGGTGGGGCCGGAGTTGGAAAAACAGTTTTAATGCAAGAACTAATTCATAACATTGCGATTGCTCATAATGGTCTTTCGGTTGTGGCGGGTGTTGGTGAAAGAACTCGTGAAGGTAATGATTTATATCATGAAATGAAGGATGCCGGAGTTTTACCAAATACCGTCTTAGTTTATGGTCAAATGAATGAATCACCGGGAGCACGGATGCGAGTTGGTTTAACGGCTTTAACCATGGCGGAATATTTCCGCGATCAAGATAAATTAGATGTTTTACTTTTTATTGACAATATTTTCCGTTTTACGCAAGCTGGTTCGGAAGTTTCTGCTTTATTAGGGCGGATGCCTTCAGCGGTAGGCTATCAACCTACTTTAGCGACAGAAATGGGCCAACTTCAAGAACGGATTACTTCAACTAAAAACGGTTCAATTACTTCAGTTCAAGCCATCTATGTCCCTGCGGATGACTTAACCGACCCCGCTGCGGCAACTACATTCTCGCACTTAGACGCTCGGATTGTCTTAGATCGTAATATTGCAGCTTTAGGAATTTATCCAGCGGTTGATCCGCTTGAATCAAGTAGTAGTCTTTTAACTCCAGAAATTGTTGGAGCGCGTCATGTTCAGATTGCGGCCCAAGTCCAACAAATGTTACAACGATATAAAGAACTCCAAGATATGATTGCGATTTTAGGGATGGATGAGCTTAGCGAAGAAGATAAACAAATCGTGATGCGAGCCCGGAAAATTAGAAATTTCTTATCACAATCTTTTGCAGTAGCGGAATCCTTTTCAGGATTAAAGGGAGACTATGTTGGTTTAGAAGATACTTTAAGAAGCTTTGAAGCAATTTTAAATGGTGAAGTTGATCATATTGCTGAGTCACACTTCTTATTTGCGGCGACGATTGATGATGTTATTAAACGAGGTCAATAATGTTTGAAGTAGTCTTAGTTAGCCAAGAAGGACAAAGTTTTAGCGACCAAGTTGACCGTTTAACTTTTGTTTCTTTAGATGGACAACAAACTTTATTAGAGAAACATATGCCAATAAAAATTGCCTTAGCTAATGGTAAGGGCTATTATTTAAAAGCTAATCAAAAGGTTGAATTTTACCATAGTCAAGGACTTTTAAAATTTAAAGATGATCAAGCGGTTTTACTTTTAGCTGATTTTATATTTAAAAATGAGCTTAGTGAAGTACTGATTAAAGAGAAAATTGATCAACTTTTAGAAGTTAATTCTAAAAGTAATCACGCTAAATTAGCTTTTTGGGAGTTTTGTCTTAATACTATCCAAAAATAATATTTAAGGAGGAACCAACTTTGGATTGGTTTATTGGATTAGCCGCCTGGCAGCAAGCCTTAATTGGTGGTTTATTTACTTGGGGCGTGACAGCTCTTGGGGCAGGATTAGTATTTTTTGCGAAAAAAATTAGTAACAACATTTTAAATTTAATGTTGGGGTTTGCTTCAGGCGTTATGGTAGCGGCCAGTTTTTGGAGCCTGTTGGAACCGGCTTTAGATTGGGCCAAATTATATTCAAAATTACCGTCGTATGTTGCGGTATCAATTGGCTTTTTAGCCGGTGGTTTCTTTTTATATTTAACTGATATTACAATTCCCCATATTCATTTAGGACCAAATCATCTTAAAGAAGGAATTCAAACTAAGTTACATCGCACGATTTTATTAGTCTTTGCGATTACAATTCATAACCTTCCTGAAGGATTAGCGATTGGGGTGGCTTTTGGAGCCATTAATCGTGGGGGTGATCAAGCAACTATCTTAGCGGGTGTAATTGCGGCTTTAACTTTAACCTTAGGGATTGGGATTCAAAACTTTCCGGAAGGAGCTGCCGTTTCGATACCGTTACGTCAAGAAAATATGAGTCGTTTTAAAGCCTTCTTTTATGGACAAGCTTCGGCTATCATTGAGCCGATAGCAGCTGTCTTTGGGGCGCTTCTTGTGACAAAATTACAAAATATTTTACCTTATGCTTTAGCTTTTGCGGCAGGAGCCATGATCTATGTTGTGGTCGAAGAATTAATTCCTGAAGCCCAACAATATCCTGATACCAAGGGTGCCCATCACGCAATTTTTGGTTTTATGATTGGTTTTACTATTATGATGATATTAGATGTAGCCTTTGGCTAAATTAGAGACATCACTTCCGTGATGTTTTTTATTAAATAATCTTGCTATTTATTTAAGATTTGATATAATAGCATATATGAATGCTTGTTCATATATGGAGGAAATTATGTCTGAAACAGTTAGCTCAGAGCATGGTCACCGTTCACACTTCTTAGATCTAGTTTTTTATTTTCTTGGAGTGTTGGCTTTTGTCATAGCTTTATTTATTAAAATACCTTTTTTGGAAACTATTCTTTATTTAGTTGCTTTAGGCTTGGCTGGTTATCATGTTATCTTAGAAGGCTTTCATTCTACTATCGAAGATTCAATTAAAAATAAAAAATTCTTACCTAATGTTGACGTTCTAATGACTTTAGCGGCTTTTGGTGCGATTTTAATTCAAGAATATCGGGAAGCAGCTTTATTAATTTTAATTTTTGCGGGAGCCCATTTTTTAGAGGGTTACGCTGAAAACAAAAGTAAAAGTGAGATTACCAAACTCTTAGCTTTAAATCCGACTAAAGCCCGACTTCTAAAGAAAGATAATACTATTGAATTAGTTGAAGTCGAAAGCTTAGTAAAAGGAAACCTCGTTAAAGTTTTAAATGGTGATCAAATCCCGATTGATGGAATTTTAGTTGAAGGTAGCGGCATCGTTAATCAAGCTACTATTACCGGTGAAAGTATTCCGTTAGAGAAAAATGTCGGAGATCATGTGTTTGGGGGAACTATTAATGAAACCGGGAGTTTTGTTTTAGAAGTTAGTAAGACAAGTGATGAAACTGTTTTAGCAAAAATTATTCAACTAGTTAAGGAAACCCAGGTTAATATCTCTAAAACAGCGGCATTAATAAAAAAAATTGAACCGATTTATGTGACAGCTGTTTTACTAATAGCTCCACTCTTTTTTCTTTTTGGAAACCGGGTTTTAAATTGGGACGTTGGAACTAGTTTTTATCGAACTATGATCTTTTTAACTGGGGCATCGCCCTGTGCTTTAGCAGTAACTGATATTCCAGCGACTTTAGCTTCAATTAGTAATTTAGCACGTCACGGGGTCTTATTTAAAAGTGGCAATGCTTTAGCTATCATTGGTGATATGAAAGTTATTGCTTTTGACAAAACTGGTACTTTAACGGTTGGAACCCCGCAAGTCACAGATTTCGTATTTACTGATAGCCAATTTGAAGCTAAAAAAGATTATTATCATGAAATTATAGCCAGCATGGAAAGAGTCTCAAATCATCCTTTAGCGATGGCTCTTTTAAATTATTTAGAAGTTAATTCTGATTTAAGCTTTGAGGTCCATAATGAATTAGGTAAAGGATTACTAGCAACCTATAATAATCATAACTATATAATTGGTAAGCCTAATTTAATAAAAGAATTGTCAGAGAATTGGCAAAAAGAAATTAAAACTTTCGAACAAGCTGGGAAAACTGTCGTATTCTTTTCTGAAGACGATGTAGTTGTAGCGATTATTGCTTTCCGAGATGAACCAAAAATGTCGGCTTTAAAAGCATTAAATTATTTTAATGATATGGATGTTCATACTGTTTTATTAACTGGTGACGCCAAAGTGACCGGACAAGCCATCGGTGAACAATTAGGAGTTAGTCAAATTATTGGGGACGTATTACCACAGGACAAAAGTAATTATGTAACTGCTTTAAAAAAGGAATATGGAGTAATTACGATGGTGGGAGATGGGGTTAATGATGCTCCTGCTTTAGTTGCGGCTGATGTCGGATTAGCGATGGGCAATGGTACTGATATTGCGATTGATGTCGCTGATGGTGTTTTAATGGAAAATGATTTATGTAAGATTGCTTATGTTTATCAATTATCTTTAAAATTAAAACGGATCATTATCCAAAATATTTTTATTGCTTTAGGAGTAGTAGTATTACTGATTGTAACTAATCTCTTACAATTGACCTCAATGCCAATGGTGGTTGTGATTCATGAGGGTAGTACTTTATTAGTGATTTTAAATGGTTTGAGAATGTTGAAAGATATTTATGATAAAGGTGAAGATGTTAGCTGCTAACATCTTTTTTTATGATAAGATTTAATTAAGAGGTTACTATGAAAGTATTATTAACAGGGGCAGCCGGTGAAGTTGGCTATCAAACTAGCTTACTTTTGGCTAAAAGCAATCATGAGGTTATTTTATTTGATTTAAAGACTAAAAGAAGTTTGAAACGCTTAAGACCATTTCAAAATAAAGTTAAAGTTGTTTTTGGAGATATCAATGATACTACTTTATTAAAAGAACTTTTACTTGATGTTGATGTGGTAATTCATTTAGCGGCTTTGATTCCACCAAAAGCTGATCAATATCCAACCTTAGCCAAAAAAGTAAATTATCAAGGTACAAAAAATTTGGTGGATTTGTTGGAAAAATATAATCCTCGAGCTTTTTTGATTTATTCTTCCTCGGTTAGTGTTTATGGTGATCGTGTTAATGATTATTGGATTAAGGTGGGTGACAAACTAGCACCAAGTCTTGGCGATTATTATGCTGAAACCAAAATTATGGCAGAAGATTGTCTAAGAGCTTCGCAACTTAGTTATACTATCTTTCGCTTTAGTGCCATTATGGGTGAACCGAAACTAGATCCACTTTTATTTCATATGCCACTAGAGACTAAGTTAGAAATTACTTCAACCGTTGATACTGCTATAGCTTTAATGAAAGCAATTAATAAAGAAAAGGAGTTAACAAAAAAGATTTTTAACTTAGGTGGTGGTGAGAATTTTCGAACTAACTATTATGATTTTCTTAGCGAAATGTATCAAATTTATGGTTTAAGTAAGAAAATGATTCGGCCAGAATTATTTGCCGAAAAGAATTTCCATTGTGGTTATTATGCCGATAGTGACCAACTTGAAACAATTTTAAAGTTTCAAAAAGATAATCTTGAGTCTTATTATAAAAAAGTTAGAACGAACTATCCCTTATATAAAAAACTCCTTTCAAAGGCCTTTTCTCCTTTGATTGGAGTATTTCTAAAATATAAATCTGAACCCTATCAAGCGCGACGTACTAATAATCTAGAACTTATAGCACGATATTTCATTGATTAATGGGGTAAAAGTTTAAAAGTTAAAATGACTGGATTGTGATCACTATTTTCAAACTGGAGGTCAATTCCTTTTACTTCAACGATTTCAATATTGTTTGAAACGAGAAATCCATCAATAATTGCCACAAAGTTTTCATCTTTAATGTAAGCTTGTTCATTAGAGCGTACTGTCGGCACATTTGGATCTACTGCCCAGCTGTAATTGTGTAAATCAAAATCAGTTGGGAATTTTTCTACCCAATCAGGAAGTGGTACTGTCCAAGTAAAGTCGTCAGAGCTCGTCCCCGGAAGTTCATGGTTGAAATCTCCCCCTAAAATAACATAATTACCAAGAGTGATCTCTTCCATTAATAGTGTTTTGAGTTGGGCTAATTGTTGCTCGCGGATTTTACCACCTTTGTCAAAGGCCGACAAATGGGTATTAATTAAAACTAATTCTCTTTCTCCAACTGGAAATCTTGTGATAATGAAACAACGTTCTAACTCAAATAATTGTACTAGAAAGTTTTCTTTGCCATTTAAAGAAACGCGCTGTGCCTCATTTATTTCAAATTTTGATAAAGTCATAATGCCACTATGAACACTACCCATGGGGCTAGTTACAGGAACTGGCACAAATAAGTTTTTATAGTTAGTTGCAAAAACACTATCATAAATATTGTCATCTTGATATAACTCATATTGATTAACGTTTTTACTGCGTTTTCCTGAAATATCAACTTCTTGTAAAAGAATGATATCAGTATTTTGATTTTCTAGGAAAGATTTAATAGCAGTGCTATTTCTGATAACTTCATCTTTATTAAAAGCTCCGGAACGAGTGCCACCATCCATAAAAAAATCTTGTTCTTTACCTAAAGCGGCATAACCAGTGTTCCAAGTCATAATAGTATACTTTTCATCTTCTAAGATTATCGATTCATTATTAGCTTTTGTGATAGTTAAGCTTTCAATGGGTTGTGGATGATAATTTGTTAGATAAATTACTCCTAAGAAAAGTACAAAAAGGGCTAAAACACCACTTAAGATTGATGTGATAAATTTTCTAATTTTTTTCATAAGATCACCTCGTACTTCTATCTTATCATAAATGAAAAGATGAAATGATAATATCGTAAGGGCTTACATAAGCAGGTTAATCTGTGTTATTATTACTTATGGAATATGGGGAGGGACAAATGTTAGCTAATGATAAAATTTTATTAGAGGTTTGTTGCGGAACATATCAAGATGTTGTCACCGCAAAAGCAGCGGGCGCTGATCGGATTGAATTAAATTGTGCTTTAGAGTTAGGTGGTTTAACACCCTCACGCGGAGTCTTTTTAAAGTCGTTAGAACTAGGGATTCCTTTGGCCGTCATGGTTCGTCCGCATACCAGTAGTTTTACTTATAGTGAAGCTGATTTTGAAACTATGTTAATTGATGCGAAGTGGTTTGCGGAAAATGGGGCCGCTGGAATTGTCTTTGGTATTTTAAATCAAGACGGAACCATTGATGAAGCACGATCTTTAGAAATGATAAATGTTATCAGAGACGTCGAGGCAATTTATCATAAAGCCTTTGACTTAACACCAAATTTACCACAAGCCTTAGAAGTCTTGATTAGATTGGGTGTAAAACGAGTTTTAACCGGTGGTGGTCCTGGACCAGTTGGTGATAATATTTTAGCTTTAAAGGGTCTTCACTCACGTTATGGACATTTAATTGAATTGTTGCCAGGTGGTGGAGTTAATCCGAACAATGTTGTCGATATTTTAAGTGAAACAAAAATAAAACAAATCCATATGAGTGCTAAACATCAAATCACTCAGACTATTACTTATCCTAGTCATCATAAAACTAAATCAGTCGAGCAATCTTATACTGCAGTTAGTCTCGATAATTTACTAGAAATGATTGATATTATTAATCAAGGAGAAAACTTATATGATTAAAGACCAATATTACCAAAAGGTAGATGAATTATTTGCATTAATTCGCGAAACACAAAATAAAGCAATTTTTGATGCCGCTTTAGTAGCTGCCGAAGTAATTGCGGCAGGTGGTCAAATTCACTTATTTGATACAGGTCATATTATTGATTCTGAATTAATGAATCGGGCGGGTGGCTTTGCCTTTTTAAGAAGTTTTAAATTTAATCTTAAAATTGAGAGCCAAGCCCGAAGTCGCAATCTTGAAAAAGATCGTTCTTTAGTTGGTTTAGCTAAATTAGCCTTAAAAAGTGGTAATGTTTATGAAAATGATTTAATGATTATTGGATCAGTTTCTGGTAAAACTGAACGAGTAGTTGATTTTGCTTTAGCTTGTCAAGAGTTAAATATTAAGACGTTAGCAATAACTTCTGTAACTTATTCCAGTCAACTGGCATCAGAACATCCTAGCCAGAAACATTTATATGAAGTTGCTGATTATGTGATTGATAATTGTGCGCCTTATGGCGATGGTATGTTAGAAGTTCCCCGTGTTAAAAACCCCTTTATCCCAGCATCAGGATTAGCGGCAGCTTATATTATGTGGGCCTTTAGTGCAGATTTGTTAGAATTATTATTAAAGAAAGATATTGTTCCGGGAGTTTTAGGAAGTGTTAATCGTCCCGAAAATCATGAATATAATCTAAAGCTGCAAGAACAATATCAGAAGTTAGGTATTTAAGATGGTAGATTCTTTAACGAAAATTAAAGGAGAATTTCTCAAAGAAGTTCAGCTTAAAACCAAACTGCCTTTTGTCTTTACACTCGCGATAGGAGGATTACTTTTTTTAACGAAATCATTTGGTTGGTTATCACTAGGGATTGCGATTATTATTTTTACGGTAATTATGTATTTGAAATTTCCTGAGAAAAAGATTGCCGATGTTTATACCGATGGGGTTATTTTATATGTCAATGAAAGTGAAGCTATTGAGGTTTTGTGGCCTGAAATTACTTTGTGGCATTATAATGAGAAAAATGTTGGTGAAGATACTTTAAGAATTGAACTAGTTAATGGCGAAGTGGTTACTTTACCACTTTATAGCCGAGGATATTTAGTTCGGAGTTTAAATAAGTATTGTCCGGAACAAGACTATCAAAAGTTACAAATTAAAGCAGTTCGTGATAAAATTAAAAAAGCATTTACTAAGAAATAGGAGTGAATATGGATTATAGAGATATATTAGTTAAATATGGAGTATTTTTAGGAAAGAGATTTACTAGGAAACAAAAAGTTCGTTTTCTAGCGACTTTAACTCAAGAGTTTGAAACTTTAGGTTATAAAACACAAGCAGTTGCCGATAAAGAAGGCCGGAATCAAATTGTTAATCTTTATGTTGGTGACATTTTAAAGGCGGACGTCATTGTTCAAGTTAACTATGATACTCCTTTAAGTAAGATTGGGATTAAGCCTCCTTATCAACCTTTTGATTTAAAGGCCCGTTCGAAAGAGAATCTCTTTTCTCAAATTGTACCGATGGTTCTTTTGGCGATTATCGGAATGCCGCTAGTTTATTATGCCGGTAACAATGTCTTTAATGATAAGATTTTCAACTTTATGGATATTTTATTTGTAGCTATTTTTGCCTTGTATTTTTACGTATCGTACCGGATTAGTAAAGGGATTGGCAATTTACATAATATGAATCGTTATTCAGCCTCTATTTTAGCGGCAATTCATTTAGCAGATGATTTAAGACCAAATCAAAGAAAGAAAGTAGCTTTCGCATTTACTGATTTAGGCAGTATTAATCTTGAAGGATCCTTTTTAATGCGAACTCATTTAAAAGAGGAAATGGATAAGAAGTTAGTACTTATCTTAGATTGCTTAGGGCAAGGTGATACTTTGAAATTGCAAGGATTTAATGTCACGGAAAATCTCTTAGAGAAAATGAAAGAGAATTATCAAGGTAAGTATCAGATGATTTTTGAACATGCTTTAGCTAATTCAAAACAACTGGCGACAGTTTACCCTAAGGCAATCGCGATTGCGGTCGGAGAAAATGCTTCTGATAAGTTTATTGTGAAGGATGTCGGAACCAAAAATGATATTGAAGTAGACTTAGAGGAACTAAAAATTTTAGTCAAAGCTTTAAATAAAGCATATTTATCGTAAAAAGGATGAGATTCATCCTTTTCATTTATCTACGCTTATCAAAATAATCAATTAAGTGTATAATTGTATTAAGGACAAGGAGGCTTTTATGGGCGATTTTGATGTATTTGTGTTTCTAGGTATTGCAGCTTTTATTGGTTTTGTCTTTTATCGACAAATTAGTAGCTACCTTAATTATAAAAAAGAATTAAATTTACTTTTAGAAAATCAAAAAGATTTAAAAATTAGTTATTACTTAACGACTCGAATTTTATTCATTGGCTTAATGCTGGTGGCAATTGTCTACTTTCTCTTCTTTACTGAAGAAGAAAGTCGTTATATTGCAGCTTTATTAATGGTAATTTTAGCAATTAACGAAGTGATTGCGATTTTTATGTTTGGTCGAGTTTTCAGTAATAATGATCTTTTCTTCTTTAATGGGAAAACGGTACGTTATCGTAACATTAAAGAGATTGTTAAAAAACGAAGCCCTTTAGTAGCTAAAATTACTTTAATGACCAATGAAGAAGTGGCTATTCCAAAAAAGGCGCTCAGTCTCGTTGAAAAAGGTTTAGAAGATTATCGCACTTCACGTAAGAAACGTAAGTAATTTATTTATTTCTACGATAGAAAGGAGGATTTCATGAATCAAGAACAATTATCGCGGATGGGAGTTGGTCAAGGTTTCATAGCAGCCCTTGATCAAAGTGGCGGAAGTACTCCTCGAGCTTTAGCTAATTATGGCATTAGCGAAGATGCTTACACAAATGAGGATGAAATGTTTGAGCTCGTTCACAAAATGAGAAGTCGGATTATTACCAGCCCGGCCTTTGATAGTGAACATATTTTAGGTGCAATTCTTTTTGAAAAGACAATGAATAGCCAAATTGAAGGTCTTTATACAGCTGATTATCTTTGGGAAAAGAAACATATTTTACCTTTCCTTAAAATTGATTTGGGTTTAGAAACTTTACAAGATGGTGTTTCACTTATGAAGCCAATTGATAATCTCAATGATATTTTAGAAGTGGCTGTAACCCGTAATATTTTTGGGACTAAGATGCGCTCGGTTATTAAAGAAAATAATGAAGCTGGAATTAAAGCGGTTGTTGAACAACAATTTGAAGTTGCTTTAAAGGTTTTAACTTTTGGTTTAGTTCCAATCATCGAGCCTGAAATTGATATCAATATGGCAGATAAAGTGGCGGCAGAAATTACTTTGAAGAAATATCTCTTGGAAAATCTTAAATTATTACCCAAAGATCTCAAGGTTATCTTTAAACTAACCATTCCTTCAACTGATAATTTTTATCGTGATTTGATGTTGCATCCTCAAGTTTTACGAGTCGTAGCTTTATCGGGTGGTTATTTAAGAAGCGATGCTAATCAGAAATTAGCGGCGAATCATGGCTTGATTGCCAGTTTTTCGCGAGCCTTATTGGAAGGGCTTAATGACGGTCAAAGTGATGCAGAATTTAATGAAACTTTAAGTCAATCAATTAAGGATATCTACAAAGCTTCAATTACGTAAGACAAGTCATTATCTTTTGATAATGACTTTTTTTAAATTAGGGGAGATTATGAGTAAAGTATATGTTTTTGGAGGAGCCAATATTGATATTGTAGGGTTGGCGAGCCGTGATTTAGTTTTGAATGATTCAAATATTGGGAGCATTAAGTACTCTTTTGGTGGAGTAGCACGTAATATTGCAGAAAATTTAGCTCGTCTTGAAATTCCAGTTAATCTAGTCACAATTTTTTCTAATGATTTATTTGGGAAAAGTTTATTAGAAGATTGCAAACGTTTAAATATTGAGACTAACTTTAGTAAAATCATTGATGAGCCGAGTTCAACTTATTTGGCGTTACTTGATAAAAATCAAGACTTACTCTGGGCTTTAGCTGATATGAATATCTTGGATCATCTCTCCAAAGAAATGTTTGATGAGGTTTTTCAAAAGATGACTGTAGATGATATTTTAGTAATTGACACTAATCTTCCGCAAGAATTACTTAAATATGCGATTAAAAACTCTCCAGTCCCAGTTTATTTAGATCCAATCTCAACCACCAAGATTTTGAAAGTTGAAAATCTATTATCAAGTCTAACCATGATTAAACCCAATCTTTTAGAAGCAGAAACTCTAAGTGGTCTAAAATTTCGTGATCAAGAAGATTATCAAGCAATTTTAGATTATTTTTTAATTAATGGTGTCAAAGAAACTGTCATTAGCTTAGGTTCAAAAGGTGTATTAATTGCCACTAAGCAAGAAAAAGCTTGGTTTCAACACCAACCATTAGAAATGATTAATGCGACCGGTGCTGGCGATAGCTTTTTAGCAGGCTATTTAGCGATGACGGTTTTAAATAAAACTATCGATGAAAAGATTAGTTTTGCGATTGGATGTGCTGCGAAAACGATTCGTTCTGAGTCAACAGTTTCTAAGTCTTTAAACCGATCTGATGTCTTAGCTAGTTTGGAAGATTTAGCTATTAAAAAAATAATTCTTTAATTTTTG
>CAYUXU010000010.1:0-18452 GCA_964449005.1 uncultured Erysipelotrichaceae bacterium
ATTCTAATTTAATGACTCGATTATAAAAAATTAAATAACTAATTAAAGTTATTACGAATAATCCGGTAATTATCGCAAAAAGTTTGTCCATAATTTTCTCCTTACTTAAATAAATCAGTTTCTAGTTTTAAAATATCGATAAGTTCAATAATAATTTCACTTTCTGCTTGAAGATATTGGTACTTTTCAAGATTAAAGGTTTGAAAGACATTTATTTCAAAAGCATTTCTTTGATTATTGAGTAAAACATGCAGGCGATTATCAACAAAACCCACTATTACTTCACAATTGGCGATATCGTTTAACCTTAATAAAGCATCCATGAAGTGAGGTGTTAAAATATAAAAAGCTTCGGTATTGTCGCTAGTATAAACATCAAAGACTCGATTAAAATCAGGATGATCCATTAAAATCCGTTTTGTTTTGGGATGAACCGAAAAGAAAGCGACTGGTTTAAAGTTTCTTTTTAAAAGGCTTCTTTCTTTATCACGGATTTGAATATAACCATTAAAGTTTTTAAAGAAATCAAAAATATACCATTGGCCTTTAAATAAGGTAGTTCGAGTAGTAGTTTTATCATTTTGAGTCACTTGAACTAAATGAATATCTGAGGTCGCAAATTCAATCCCTTGGTATTTTCCGATGATTAAATCATTAGCGCTGAATTCATTACCCATATCATAAAGTTCGGTATTTCTTAAAACAGTTTGGCTTAAGCCTTGATTGGGACTGTAAGTTATATCATCAAAGTAGGTTGCTAAAACTTGATTTAAAATAATGGTTTTTGCTTCAGTTCTAAAATTACCTCTTTGATAACCAATAATACCAACAAATATTAAGTTAATTGGGACTAAACCAAAAAGGGCTCGATAATCAACTAAAGTTAGCAAGAGGGAGAATATAAAGACGATAAAAAAAACCATTTGGAATTTATTTAATTTTTCTCGTTTTGGATGAAGGGCTGCTTCAATTTGATTAATTATCGTTTCTTCCATTTTATCTCACCAATTTTATCATATCACTTCTGTATTAAAAGCGCATCTTATCTTGGAGTATCAAGTGAGATCGTCTCTTAAATAAAATCTTTAATATGTTATAATTAAGCTACTTTAAAGAGGGTCGATATGAGAAGTTTTCTAGGGATTTTATACAATCGTTTAACATTACTAGCAGTTTTAGTTTTGTTACAATTGATTGGATTAGTTTTATTAATTGTAAAGTTAAGTGAATATGTCGTGGGCATATATTTTTTCTTGTTATTTTTAAGTGTTGTCTTGGTAGTTTACCTTTCTTTTTTAAAACGAAGTCCTTCATATACGACAGCCTGGATTTCAATCATCTTAATTTTTCCGGTAATTGGCGGGGTATTTTATTTAATTTTCGGTAATAAAAAAGTTCCGAAAGCTTTAAGTAGATTCTCGCAAGTTTTTAAAGAAGAACATCCCGCTTCCTTAAGACAAGATGAGAAAGTTTTGGATAGTTTAAAAGAAACTGACCAACAACTTTACAAACAAGCCAATTATTTATGGCAAAATTCTTTTTATCCACTTTATCAAAATACTAAAGTAACTTATTTTCCAGATGGAGAAAGTAAGTTTTTAAGTTTGCTTTCGGAATTAAGAAAAGCTCAGGAGTATATTTTCTTAGAGTATTTCATTATTGAAGAGGGCTATATGTGGAATAGTATTTTAGCTATATTAATTGAAAAGGCTGCTGCCAATGTTGATGTCCGAGTAATTTATGATGATGTCGGTTGTATTAATAAATTACCAGTTGGTTATGATAAATACTTAAATAGTTTAGGAATTAAGTGTCAAATCTTTAATCGACTCAGACCACGTTTAATTATTCAAATGAATAATCGAGATCACCGTAAGATAGCTATTATTGATGGTAAAAAAGCTTACTTTGGTGGAATTAACTTAGCTGATGAATATATTAATCGGATTGAACGCTTTGGTTATTGGAAGGATACTGCTGTATTAGTTGAAGGTGAGGCAGTTAAAAGTGCGGTCTTAATGTTTCTACAATTTTGGAACTTTAATTTAAAAACGGAAGAACCAATAGAATCTTATTATCGAAATTATCAAGTTAAAGCTGATGGTTATGTTCAACTTTTTTCTGATAGTCCAACTGATGATGAAGAAATTAGTGAAACAGTTCATTTGAATATGATTAATTTAGCCAAAAATTATGTTTATATTTATACCCCTTATTTGATTCCAAGTTATGAAATGATTCAAGCATTAACTATCGCCGCAAAAAATGGGATTGATGTGAGAATTATTGTTCCCCATATCCCAGACAAATGGTATGTTCATTTAGTCAGTCAATCAAATTATCGCCATTTATTAAAAAGTGGTGTTAAGATATATGAGTATACTCCAGGCTTTATTCATGGGAAGAACATTATCGCTGATGATGAAATAGCGATTGTTGGTTCTAGTAATATGGACTTCCGGAGTTACTATTTACACTTTGAAAGTGGAGCTTTACTTTTCAAGAATCAGGCGATTTTAGATATCAAGGCAGATTTCCTGGATTCAATTGAAAAATCAGAAGAAATTTTCTTAGCCAATTGGGATAATTATCGCTGGTATAAGAAAGTTCTGATGGCAGTATTAAGCTTATTTAGTTATTTAATGTGAGGTAAATATGAAAGTTAGTTTAGTATTAGAAGGTGGCGGATTAAGAGGAGCCTATACAGCAGGGGTTTTAGCTTGGTTTTTAGATAATGAAATTCCGATTGATTATATTGTTGGTATTTCATCAGGAGCCCAATATTTATGTAATTACTTAATTGGTGATTCTCAAGATCTCAAAGAAGTCAGTGTCAAATGGGCTGGGGCTTATTTTGAGAAAGGGCTAAAACCACTTTTAAAAGAAGGTAATTTGGTGGGCTATGATCGGTTATTTGATGAAGTCTTATTAAAGATTGCCCCCTTGAATATTGAAGCATTAAGAAACTCTAAAATCGAAGGTGAATTCGCAGTTTATGATTTAAAGGATTGTACCACACATTGGATTAAAGCCCAAGACATGGATGATAATTTAAGACTGCTAAAAGCAGCTTGTACGTTACCAGTTTTCTCAAAAGCAGTCCCCTATAACGACACGAAGTTAATTGATGGTGGTGTTACGACGATGATTCCAATTTTTAGAAGTTTAGAAAGAGGCAATCAAAAACATATCGTGATTTCGACAAAACCAGAAAATTATGTCCGTAAACAATTAAGTGTTTTTACAAGATTAATTTTATTCTTATTTTATTTTAAATATCCTCAAATGCGCAAAGATTTAAAACAAAGAGCACCTCGTTATTATCAAGAAAAGGATAAAGTTATTGAACTTGAAAAAGAAGGTCGCGCTTTACGTTTAAACCCTAGCTATGATACGGGAATTAGTCGTTTTGGTGGCGACCTTGAAAAACTAGAAGAATTATTTAATTTAGGTTATCAAGATTCAGAAAATCGTAAGGAAGAAATCTTAGACTTTGTAAAATAAAACTATCTGGAATTATTCCAGATAGTTTTTACTTTAATATTTCTAAATAAAAGTATTCATCAAAAGTTAAATCTAGGGTTTGGAATTTGGTGGCCGCTTCTACTCCAATATAGCGGAGATGCCAAAGATCTTGGCTAATTCCAGTAATGCTTTCATAGCCTTTTGGATAGCGGAAAATAAAACCATAATGATGAATATTTTCATTAAGCCATCGTACAGTAGCCGATTCACTAAAGTTTTGATTTTCAGAGCTACTTAAACTAGCGATATCAACTCCAAGACCAGTTTGATGTTCGGAGAATCCAGGTCGGGTTGCGATTTCCTCAGCTGTTGTAACACCATATTTCGCCACATTATCTTGATAAATATTTGCTTGATCTTGATAGCTCCGATAGGCTGACTTACTTGCGATTTTATAGCCAGCACTTTCAATATCATGGCATAAACTAACAAAGGCTTTTTGGGCTTCCGCTCTTAAAGTCATTTCTTTT
Organism: uncultured Erysipelotrichaceae bacterium; assembly: GCA_964449005.1. GTDB lineage: Bacteria > Bacillota_I > Bacilli_A > Erysipelotrichales > Erysipelotrichaceae > CAYUXU01. Next base: position 3,996 of record CAYUXU010000010.1, read on the forward strand.
AAACGACATTCATTGGGAATCATTACTAAATCACTGATTAAATAGTCTTCTGGTAGTTGGTTTTTATCATTAACTAACATTAAGATATCTAAATCAGTATCAATCAGGCTCGGATTATGATACTTATTTAAATAATCATTAGTTAAGTAAAAACTATTTTCATTACGATAACGGTTTTCTTTGACATCATCGATATAAACTTCAATATCTTCTAGTTTTTCGAAAACTAAAAGTGGAGTTAGTTCTCGATAATCTAATTCAGAAAATAAATGATTTAATTCAGTTTCAAGGTACTGTTTTAAGTCAGATAATTTTTTGTATAAGATAATTTCAGCTTCAGTAATTTCCTCTTTAATAAAATATAAGTTAAAGAGTTCTTTTTGATAATTTTTATTTAAAACGGCTTTTTCTAGTGCTTTGGAGTATTCACCTTTTTTAATGATAGTTTGTCGTAATTGTAATTTTTTAAAGGGTTTTAAAGCAACGGTTTGATAACCAAGTTTAGTGACTTGAAAATTTAAATATTGATTATAACCAAAATAACCAGCAATTAAAAAAATAATCAAAAATAGTGGTAAATAAAATTTCCTTTTTAAACGTTTCTTAGTCTTTTTGCGATAAGTTGTCATAACTGCTCCTTTTAAAATTATTCCAGGGAATAGTCTCTGGTGGTAAATCACTAAAATTTAATTCAGTCTTTAAAGTCGGATGGGAAAAGCTGAGTTGACTGGACCACAGTGCAATCTGTTGGCCAACTTGAGCTTTTTTATTATAACGTTGGTCACCCCATAGTGGTAAGTTGCGACTGGCAAACTGAACCCGAATCTGGTGGGGACGTCCGGTAATTAAATTAATTTCGATTAAAGCTAAATTTTGGCTTTGATTAATTAATTTATAATCTAAAAGCGCAAGCTTACCTTTGTCAGGTGTAGTAACCGTTACCATGTTTTTTTGATTATCTTTAATTAAATAATCTTCAAAGTTACCAGATTTGGCAATATTATTTGTTTCAATAATCGCTAAGTATTTTTTTGTGACAGCTTGTTTACTGAAGGCTTGGTTGAGTCGCTGAGCGGCCTTTGATGTTTTCGCTAAAACAACTACACCTCCGACAGGTCGATCGAGTCGGGAAACCATTGCTAAATAGGCCGCACCGGGTTTTTGGTATTTTTTGACTAAATAGTCTTTTAAAAGATTTAGTAAATCAGGATCTTGGCTTTTATCAGCCTGCATTAATAAGTTACAAGGCTTACTGACTACTAAGAGATGATTATCTTCAAATATAATTGGAATCTGCATAATTTATCGACCATTTCTTTATTTAGTTTTGCTTAATTTCATTATATCACTGATTTTTTAAATTTAAAAAAAGCTCAAATTCTTTTCTTGTAGTTTCGTGTCTCAGTGTTAAGTAAGGGGGATTTTTGGTATAATTAAAGTGAGGTAAAATTGTGAATATATTAGAAAATTTAAATCAACAACAACTGGAGGCAGTTTTGTCTTCAGCTAAGTATCTTAGAATAATAGCAGGCGCGGGTAGTGGTAAAACGCGTGTTTTAATTTCGCGCATTGCTTACTTAATTAGTGAAGTAGGAGTGGCTTCTAAACAAATATTAGCGATTACTTTTACTAATAAAGCCGCTAATGAAATGAAGAGTCGGATTATTAAACTTTTAAAAGATGAAAGTGCTGGTGCCCATATTTCAACGATTCATTCTTTATGTGTTAGGATTTTAAGAGAAGATATTACCGCAATAAATTATCCTCGTAATTTTTTAATTATTGATCAAGAAGATCAAAAATCAATTTTAAAGGCTGCTTATAAAGAAGTAGGCTTAGATAAACAAGAATTTAATTTTTATGCATCTTTAAATTATATTAGTAATAATAAAGGAGCTTTTATCACTCCAGAAACTGCTTTAAAAATGGCTGGAGAAAACAAACTGGAACAAAAGAAGGCTTTAGTTTATGACTTTTACCAAAAAAGACTCCATAGTTTATTTGCCTTAGATTTTGATGATTTATTGTTAGTGACTTTAAAGATCTTTAAAAGCTATCATAGTATTTTAGAAAAATGGCAAAAGCGCTTCCATTATATTCATGTCGATGAGTTTCAAGATATTGATCATGTCCAGTATCAAATTATAAAATTACTGGCGGGTCAAGATAATAGCCTTTATGTGGTGGGTGATCCTGATCAAACAATTTACTCATGGCGTGGAGCGGATATTAATATTATTATGAATTTTGAGAAAGACTTTCATAATCCAACCACAATTATTTTAAATGAAAATTATCGTTCAACGCAAAATATTTTAAATGGCGCTAATAGTATCATCCATAATAATAAAAACCGGGTTGAAAAAGAGTTATTTACGAGTCAAGCCGAGGGTGAGAAAATTGAACATTTTTGTGCCGCTGCCGAAGAACAAGAAGCGTACTGGGTAAGTAGTAAGATTAAAGAATTGCTTGATGAAAATATTCCTCATCAAGAGATAGCGATTTTATATCGTTCTAACTTTATGTCAAGATTTATAGAAAAAGGACTTTTAGAACAAAACATTCCTTATATTATTTATGGCGGAGTTCGTTTCTACGAGCGTTTAGAAATCAAAGATGCTTTAAGTTACTTACGCTTAATCGCAAATCAAGATGACTTAGCCTTTTTAAGAGTTATAAATACTCCAAAACGGGGAATTGGCGCAAAGACTATTGAAAGAATTGAAGAGTATGCCGCTTTACATGAAGTAACTTTATTTACCGCCTTAGCGAAGCTAGAGTTTTCCGCTAAAGTTCAGGCTGAAGTTAATAAGTTAATTAAGTTGATTAATGAAATTCGAAATAGTGCCGATCAAATTCCATTAGAAGAAATATTAGATTTAGTTTTAGATAAAACTGGTTATAAACATAATTTAGAAACTAGTAAAGAAGTAGAGCGTTTAGAAAACTTAAATGAATTAAGAAATGATTTAAGAAACTTCCGAGAAATTTATCCCGAAAGTACTTTAGTCGAATACTTACAATTAGTTAGTTTATATACTGATCATGAAAATTATGAAGTTGGTAATTATGTCCAATTAATGACAATTCATGCGGCTAAAGGTTTAGAATTTGAGTATGTCTTTGTGGTAGGTATGTCAGAAGGATTTTTCCCAAGTGAAAGGACTTTGGCTGAAGGAATTAAAGGTTTAGAAGAAGAGCGCCGCTTAGCTTATGTCGCTTTTACTAGAGCTCGAAAACATCTTTATTTGACAGAAAGTTCCGGATTTAATTATATTTTAAATAAAGTAAAAACCACCAGTCGTTTTATTTTAGAAATCGATCGAGAATACTTGAAACAAACTGGTTATCGTAATGATAGTAAACCAGATGCTACTACAACTTTAATGAGTGAATTAGATTTAGTTGATTATCAAAGCTTAAATTACAAAGTTGGTGATATTATTTCCCATACTGTTTTTGGGGATGGAGTTGTGATTAAATTAAATGATGGTATCGCTGAGATTGCTTTTGATTTCCCAATTGGAATTAAAAAGTTAAATGCCTTTCATCATTCAATTAGTAAAAAAGGAGCTTAAGTTATGCAAGAGAGAATGCAACAACTACAAAAATTACTGCGGGAATATGCGCATCAATATTATACGCTCGATGCTCCAACCGTCAGTGATGCTCAATATGATGCTTTATTAAAAGAACTCAAAGAATTAGAAATTCAATACCCAGAGTTTAAAGATCCAAATTCAATCACAGAAAGAGTTGGTGGAGAAGTTTTAAGTGAGTTTACGAAAGTGGCTCACGTAATTCCAATGCTTTCTTTAGATAATGCTTTTAATCAAGACGAGCTTATGGCTTTTCATAAAAAAGTAAAAAAAGTGCTTGAACATCCAACTTATGTTGTGGAATTAAAAATCGATGGTTTAGCAATGGCCATCCATTATGAAAATGGTCAACTTAAAAATGGTATCACTCGCGGTGATGGTGAAATTGGTGAAGATGTTACCCATAATATTATGACGGTTCGTTCATTACCTAAAACCATTAGTGATTTCCGGGAGATTGAAATCAGAGGTGAGATTTTTTTAAGTAAGGGACAATTAGAGAAAATTAATCAGCAACGTATTTTAGAAGATCAAGATACATTTGCTAATCCTCGTAATGCTGCAGCTGGCACAATTCGGATTAAAGATTCTAAGATTGCCGCAAAGCGTCACTTGGATGGCTTTTGGTACCATTTACCGCAAGCCTTAGAACTAGGCTTTACAAGTCACTATGCTACCTTACAATGGTTGAAACAATTAGGTTTCAAAGTTAATCCTGATATTATTAAAACTGATTCAATTAATGAAGTAATATCATATGTTGAAGCCATGACTTTAAAAAGGGATGATTTACCTTACGAAATTGATGGTTTAGTGATTAAGGTTGATGACTTGAACCAACAACAAACCTTAGGTTACACGGGGCGGGCTCCGAAATGGGCAATTGCTTATAAGTTTCCTCCCCAAGAAAAAACTACTAAACTATTAGATATTGAAGTGACAGTTGGGCGGACCGGCAGAATCACTCCAAATGCTCGTCTTGAAACTATTGAATTAGCTGGCACAAAAGTTTCTAATGCCCAATTACATAATGCGGATTATATTAAAAACAATGATATTAGGATTAATGATACAGTTGTAGTTCATAAGGCGGGCGATATTATCCCTAAAGTAACTTATAGTATTAAAGAGTTACGTGATAAAGATTCGGTTCCCTATCAGTTTCCAACTCATTGTCCAGTTTGTCAGCAACCTTTAGTTCGATATCCAGATGAAGCTGACTATTATTGTATAAATAATGACTGTCCGGCTCGTGTTGTCCAAACCATTGCCTACTTTGCAAGTAAAGATGCAATGGATATTGATGGACTTGGAGAGAAACGAATTGAAGCTTTCTATAATTTAAATCTTTTAAATACTTTAGAAGAAATATATACTTTAAAAGATAAAAGAGCGGTTTTATTAGAACTACCTGGTTATCAAAGCCGTTTAGTCGATAAATTATTAAGCGCAATTGAAGATTCAAAAAATCAAAGTTTAGCTCGCTTTATTACTGCTTTAGGAATTCGTCAAGTAGGCAATAAAGCAAGTAAGGTTTTAGCTCAACACTTTTTAAGTATCGAAAGATTATTAAGGACTAATCTTGAAGAGTTAACTAGTTTGCCAGATATTGGTGAAGTTACCGCTAACTTTATTTTGGACTTTATTTCTAATCCAGCTAATCAAAAAATGCTAGAACACTTAATTAAGTTAGGAGTTAACCCGCAAGAAACTCAACAAACTATTACCACTTCTTTCTTTAATAATCTTACCGTGGTGTTAACTGGCTCATTAGATAATTATGATCGAAAGACTTTAACTGAACTTTTAGAAACAAAAGGAGCTAAAGTAACTTCAGCAGTATCTAAAAATACTGATTTAGTAATTTATGGTTACGAAGCAGGTTCAAAATTAGATAAGGCAAAAACACTTGCTATTAATCTGATGAGTGAAGTAGAATTATTAGAGGTGTTAGAGCATGAAAAGTAAACTGATTGGCTTATTAATTATATTATTAATTATTACCGGTTGTAGTAAGAAAGAACCAGAAGGTGATTTGATTATTCATAGTTATGATACTTCAAGTTATCCGGTTGCGATTCCTTTTGAACCTTCTAAACTTCGTTATTTTCATCATGCGAGAAATGCTTTAGATATTGGTCTGCATATGATTGAACATTCTAAGGTACATTTTGCGACATCAAAATATGTATTACATGAAGGTTCAATCTTAAGAGAATATGGTTCAGACTTATTAGCCTTAGTTAATCGTAATAGTGATAGTAATCCAACCGGTTTAAATCCTAGTGCTACCACAGTCTTTGATATTGGTAATAATAAAACCGTAGAGGGACCAGTTATTATTAATGATGTCTTTGAGATTAATTTCCGGGAAATTAATCAACCGAATAAATTAGCGGCTTTAACTTTAGCTTTAGTAGTTCGAAGTAGAATTAATGATGATAAAGGTAATTTAGTGACGATTGATTCGGAAAAATTATATGCTTTTGCGACTAACGCAGGAAGAGCTTTAGCTAGTTATTTCCAAGGTTTACCAGGAGTCTTTGATATTCCAATTTGTATTTTAATTTATGATGATTCTTCAATTGATAATGGTTTGCCTGGCAGTGTTATCGCTGAAGGGTTATTTACTGGACGTACCGGTCAATTCACCCCTATCGAACAATCACAAGCTTTTGTGCCAACTGATCTAGCAAGTAGTAAGGATAAACAACTATATAATCAATTTGTAAATTTGAAGCGTTCTTTATTAGGCTTCCTACCAGAAAATGTCAGTATTATTGGGAAAGCCACTTATCACCAAAATCAAGCTACTAAACTAAAAATCACCATTACGGTAATGGCAAAGACTTATCCCGAAATTTATGTCTTAAATGAATACTTGATTAGTTTGTTAAAAGAATTTCCTGAAGAAGTTTTGATTATAGTAGAAATCAAAAATTATGAAAATACTTTAATTGTCTTAAGAAAAGAAGCTGATTCTAATCAGATTAATAAAATTATTTTAGATTAAGGAGCGAATATGAAAAACGAGTTTAATAAGATTGCGAAAAACTTAATGTTTCAGTTAAGTGAAGCTGAAATAGATTTATTTTTAGAAGACTTTCAAGAGATCGAATGTTACTTAAAACCTTTAATAGAAATTGATACTAAAGATGTTTTACCATTACGTTATCCTTTTGAAAATGTTTATAGTGATCTTGTCACTGATGAAGTTAAGGAACAACACTTAGTTTCTGATCTTTTAAGTAATACCAAAAATAAAGAGAAAGATTTAGTTGTAGTAAAGCGGGTGGTTGTTTAATGGAAAAAATCAATTTACAACTTCAGGCTTTAAAAAAAGAAAATGAAGCCTTAAATGCTGTAGTTACTTTTATTGATCTTGAAGAACAAATTGAATCCTTGAAAAATCAAGAAGAGAGCCCTTTTTCAAAAACTCTAATTGCTGTAAAAGACAATATTTGTACAGCAGGAATTAAGACAACCGCCTCAAGTCGTTTATTAGATGATTTTGTGCCATTTTATGATGCAACTGTTGTTAAAAAACTAAAAGAAGCAGGAATGCTTTTATTCGCTAAAACTTCACTGGATGAATTAGCGATGGGTGGCAATAATCTTTCGGCTTATAGTGGACCAGTTCGTAATCCTTATGATTTAAGAAGAATTGCTGGTGGTAGTAGCGGTGGTAGTGCTGCTTTAGTTGGAAGTGGTATTTTACGATATGCTTTAGGGACTGATACCGGCGATTCAATTCGGAAACCAGCTTCTTATTTAAGTATTGTCGGGGTTAAACCGACTTATGGTAGAGTATCACGTTTTGGGGTTATTCCGTATGCACCAACTTTAGATCATGTTGGGTATTTTACAAGAGATGTTAAAGAGGCGGCTGCCTTTTTAAAAGTAATCGCTGGATATGATGAAAAAGATCCAACCAGTAGTAAGGAACCAGTTTTAGATTATGAAAAATATTTGACTGGCGATGTGAATGGGAAAGTCTTTGGAGTTTTAATGAACGTCTATGAGCTATTAGATAATAAACATCGTCAAGCTTTAGATGATTTGTTTAAAGAATTATCAAAAAAAGGAGCAATCATTCGTTTCATTAAAATTGATGAAAAATTAATGGAAGCAATGTTTGGAACTTATTTTGTGATTGCCAATAGTGAAGCTACCAGTAGTAGTGCTAATTTAGATGGTTTACGTTTTGGTTATCAAGCTAATGGTGATTCTTATCAAGAAACAATTTTAAAAACCCGAAGTGAGGGATTTTCCTATCCAGTTAAAAAGCGTTTATTATTTGGGGGCTATGCATTAGAAGCTTCTGAAGGTAAGTTATACCAACAAGCTTTAAAAGTGCGACGCTTAATTGTTGAAGAATTTGCCAGAGCTTTTGAAGAAATTGATTGTCTTCTAACTATTGGTCATGAAGCTAAACCGGCCTTAATTGAAGGAGAGAATCCTCCAATTGATTTAAAGAAATATTTGATTATTGAAAATGCGATGGTATTCGCTAATTTTAACGGTTTTCCCAGTGTTACAGTTCCTTTAACTTTTATTGATAAGTTACCAGTGGGAATCAATATCACGGCGAAACCATTTCAAGAAGGTGAGCTATTTAATTATAGTTACGTAATTGAACAAATTGTGAAAATTAACCCTGAGTTAAAACAGAGGAAAACTTATGAATTATGATGTTGTAATTGGAATTGAAGTCCATGCTGAATTAAAAACTAAAACAAAGATGTTTTCTCAAGCTAGCTCTGATTTTAATCAAAAATCTAATCAGGGAGTAGCTTTAACTGATTTTGGTCTACCGGGATCTTTACCAAGTGTTAATTTAAAAGCTGTAGAGTTAGCTTTAAGAGCTTGTTTAGCTTTAAATATGGAAATTGATCCACTTTTACAATTTGATCGAAAATGTTATTTTTATCCTGACTTACCAAAGGGCTATCAGATTACCCAACAGTATTTTCCGATTGGCAAAAAGGGTTCTTTAAAATTAAAAGATAAAGTTGTAAATATAACTAGATTACATTTAGAAGAAGATACGGCTCGCCAATTCCATGAAGGTGATAAAACTTTAATTGACTTTAATCGCAGTGGTAATCCTTTAATTGAGATTGTTAGTGACCCTGATTTAAGTAGCGCTTTAGAGGCAATGGAGTACGTCGATAAACTGAGACTATTATTGCTTTATGCCGGTGTTTCCGATGCCAAGATGGAAGAAGGTTCATTACGCTGTGATATTAATGTTTCTTTGAAAAAACCAGGAACCAAAGAATTAGGTGCTAAGGTAGAAATTAAAAATTTAAATTCAATTAGTAATATTGGTCGGGCTTTAGAATTTGAAATTAAACGCCAAAGCGAACTTTTGGGCTTAAATCAAGAGATAGTTGAAGCAACGATGCGTTATGATGAAAAATCTCGTCAAACCGTCTTAATGCGAGATAAAGACGATCAAGTTAATTATCATTATATTGTTGAAGGAAATATTCTACCAATCAAACTTGAAGCAGAGTTTTTAAATCAAATTAAAACTAATTTGCCCACGTTACCAGAAATGTATTATGAAAAATTAGCTTCTTATCATGTTTCGAAGAAAGATAGTGAAGTCCTAATTAATAATTATGACTTATTAAGTTTTTTCTTAAAGACCACCCCACTTACTAAAGAACCACTTGAAGTCGTTAAGTGGCTTTTAAGTGATATTTTAGGTTATTTAAATAAAAATGAAGTAAAAATATCTGAAACAAAATTATCTGCAGAATCTTTAGTTGAATTGATTGATTTAGTTAATTCAGAAACAATTTCCAATACTCAAGCTAAAACAATTTTACCTTTTGTTATGAAGGGTCAAAAACCAAGTGTCGTAATTTCTGAGCAAGGTTTAAGTTTAGATAGTGATGAAGCTGGATTACTAGAAATTATTAATGATTTAATCGCAAAACATCCCGAGGCAGTTCAAGATTATAAAAATGGTAAAGATCGAATTGTCGGATTTTTAGTGGGTAAAGTAATGCAGGCTACCAAAGGTCAGGCTAATCCAGCTTTGACTAATAAACTTGTTGTCAGTGAATTAAAGAAGCAATAGAGGCTAAACTTGTATTTATTAGTTAAATATTAGTATAATACAAAGTGTATTAAGGGAGACTTTATATGGCTAAAGAGAAAAAAGTTAAAAAAAGAAAATTTAGATTTGATCGAGCTAATATTATTTTTATTATTGGTTTATTAGTATTAGTAATTCCGATTGCTTTTTTTGGTAGTGTTTTATTTAATGCTTATGTCAATACTGGAAAGATTTTCTCAGGGGATCGTTTTAAAGATGACTTAAATCCTAGTATTAAAAAAGGTAATTTAGATAATATTTCCGCTGATTTAAAAGAGATTCCTCAAGTAAAAAATTATGAGGTTGATTTACAAACCGCAACTTTAAAAGTGTTTTTAGAGTTTGAGACTGAAGTTAGTAAAAATGATATTGTTAGCGCAATCTATTTAGCTTATGATGTAATTTTAAAAGAACTACCAATTGATGATTACTTTAGTGCCAGCGAAGGAGTCAAACGTCAATATGACTTGGAAGTCCAAGGTTTTAATTTAGCGAGTGAACCGGAAGATTTCATTTACTATATTTATAAAAAGAGTGCAACTGCCGAAGAACCTTATTTACAATTAGTCTCTAGTCCGGTTGATCCCGAATATACAGAAAAGATTTTAGACCATTTCTTAGAACAACAAACTCCGGTTGAAGATATCATTGATGAAGATGAAAATGAAGGAGCTGACGAATAATGCCAGCTCCTTTTTTAAAAGTCGGACAAATTATTAAAGGTGAAGCCTTAGATTACACTACTTATGGTTATGGTCATCTTAAAGTAGATAATTTTTCCCTTTTTGTTTTAAATCTATTACCTGGCGAAATTGCGGAAGTTAGAGTTATAAAACTTTATAAAACATATGGCTTTGGTGAGGTAGTAAATTTAATTCAAAGCAGTGTTAATCGCGCCATTCCTTTTTGCCCAATTTATCATATTTGTGGTGGTTGTGATCTCCAACATCTTAAACTTCACGAACAAACTAAATTTAAACTAGATTTAGCTAATTTCTATTTAAAGCAAGCCGGAATTGATTATGAAGTTAGTGATATCTTAATGATGGAAAATTCTTTTGCTTATCGCAATAAAGTATCAGTACCTTTTGATTATCAAGGCCCAGAATTAAAATTTGGTTTCTATAAAAAAAGAAGTAATGAAATTGTTGATTTTGTGGACTGTGGTTTACAAAGTGATCTAGCTAATCAAATCGTATTTTTTACTGCTAAGTTAGTAGAAAAATATCGTGTCAAATCAATCCGCCATTTAATTATTCGAGAAGCTAAAGCTTACCAAAAGTTCATGGTTACACTCGTTATTAAAACAACGGAACAGGCTAATTTAAATTTATTTAGAAAAGATCTCATTAAAAAATTTCCTGATATTCTCTCTTTAGTAATTAATTATAATGATCGTAAAGATAATGTGATTTTAGGTAAAAAAAGTAAATTGCTTTATGGTAAGTCTTATTTAACTGATGAATTATCAGGATTAAAATTTCAAATTTCAAGTTCGGCTTTTTATCAAATAAATACTTCTCAAACAAAATTACTTTATCAAAAAGCCATTGAATATGCCAAGTTAAAGACAGATGAAACAATTTTGGACTTATATTGTGGGATTGGAACTATCGGTCTTTTAGCTAGTTCATTTGTCAAACAAGTCTATGGGATTGAAATTGTGGAAGCTGCAGTAAGAGACGCTAAAAATAATGCTGAATTAAATAATATAAAAAACGCTGAGTTCTATTTAGGTTCTGCTAGTGATGTATCAAAATTCATTAGTGATAAGATTGATACTGTATTTGTCGATCCACCTCGAAGAGGCTTAGGTGAAGATACATGTCAAGAAATCGTAGCAATTAATCCAAATAAATTAATTTACGTTTCTTGTAACTTAAAATCTCTGATGAATGATTTAAATTTCTTTATTAAAGCAGGTTATTACATTGATGAATTCTCATTAGTTGATATGTTTCCTGAAACAGTACATGTTGAGACCATTTGCTTGATGTCTAAGAAATAAAGTCCGGAAAGCCTTGAAGATACTAGGTTTTATAAAATGAAAGTGAATCTGTCTACTCGACCTAAGCCCTCGAATGGGTACGTGGAAACATATCGAGGGTGGTTTTTTGTGCAAAATTTGATCTAGAATATGGGTAGGGTTGAGTTGACAGAGTAGATATATCTATAGGGTTGAGGAGACAGGATGGATGTATATAAATCTCATTACATAAGAGTTTCAGAAGCCTACATTTAGTAAAAACTAATTACATATGAACAGAATCTATAGCATTTAGATGATTGCTAAGCTATTATAATATTAGTAAACAACTTTACTTGAAATAGTAAAGAGGTGCTTTTATGAGTATTAGTTATAAAAAATTATGGATTTTACTGATTGAACGAGACATGACAAAGAGTGAATTAAGAAAGCGAGCACATTTGTCACCTGGTGTTTTCACTCGTTTAAATAAGAATGAAGAGGTGTCATTAGGTGCTTTAAAGAGCATTTGTGAAATTCTACAGTGTGACATTGGAGATATTTGTAGTTTTATAGTAAATAATAAGATAGAAGGGTAAAGGCAATGTATAGGACAGTTGATTTATTTGCTGGTTGTGGTGGTATGTCATTAGGTTTTCAAAAAGCCGGATACAGTATTATAGCAGCATATGATAATTGGAAACCAGCAGTTGAAACATATAGAAAAAATTTCAATCACCCCATATATGAAAGAGATCTGGCTGAAGAAGAAGTGATTGAAGAAATAGGGAATTTAGAACCAGAAGTTATTATAGGTGGCCCCCCATGTCAGGATTTTTCCTCTGCAGGGCACCGAGATGAGACACTTGGAAGAGCCGCATTATCAAAAACCTATACAGATAATGTTGCAGCTGTAAGACCAAGATACTTTGTGATGGAAAATGTTCCTAGAATTCGTGCAAGCAATACATACAAATATATCTATGAAAGAATGAAAAAAGTAGGATATGGTTTGACTGAAAAAGTCTTAGATGCGAGTTATTGTGGAGTACCTCAAAAAAGGAAGAGAATGTTTTTAATAGGTCATTTGGGAGCGGAAGATGGTTTTTTAGAAGACATTTTAGTTGCTGGACTTTCGGAAAAGCCGCTGAGTATTTATGATTACCTCGGTGATTCATTAGGAGTTGAATATTATTTTAGAATTCCACGTAGCTACAATAGAAGAGCAATCTTTAGCATATATGAGCCATGTGTTACTATTCGAGGTGTTGATAGGCCTATTCCTCCAAATTACAAAAAACACCCAGGAGATTTAGTTGATATTGGTCCTGAAGTAAGAGCATTAACTCCAAAAGAGCGAAGCTATATGCAAACGTTTCCTGAAGAATTCATTTTTGAAGAAAATATTACGAATACTAATCTAATGATTGGTAATGCAGTGCCTGTTAATTTAGCAAAATATGTGGCAAAATCTATTCTTGAGTATGATGACAAAATAAAAAAAGTAGGTGATTAACATTAAAACAGTGGATTTGTTTTGTGGCTGTGGTGGTATGTCACTTGGCTTTCAGAATGCAGGATTCGATATTTTAGCAGCATACGATAATTGGGATGTTGCTGTAAATATTTATAAAGAAAATTTTTCTCATCCCGTTTATAAGATGGATTTAAATAATAAGGACGCTGTTGAATCAATTATTGAGATGCAACCAGAGATTATAATTGGTGGTCCTCCATGTCAAGATTTTTCTATAGCAGGGAATAGAAAAGTGGGTGAACGTGCTAACTTGACAATTAGGTATGCTCAAATAATAGCAAGTATAAAGCCTAATTGGTTTGTGATGGAAAATGTGTATAACATTAAGAGAATGTCGGTTTTACCTAAAACGATTGAAATTATTAAAGCTTCAGGATATGGAATAAGTACAAAGATATTGGATGCATCTAGGTGTGGTGTACCACAAAAACGAAAAAGATTTTTTATGATTGGACATTTGAATGATGATGATGGTTTTTTAGATATTATATTGGAGAAAAATTTAAGTCAGTACCAGATGACAGTATATGATTATCTAGGTGATAGCCTTAATACAGAATTTTATTACATGCATCCTAGAAGCTATAACAGAAGAGCTGTATTTAGCATATATGAACCTAGTGCAACAATAAGAGGTGTGAACAGACCTATTCCTGGGGGGTATAAACGACACCATGGTGATAAAGCGGATATTAGTGAAGGTGTGCGCAGTTTAACTACTAAAGAACGTAGTTATATTCAGACGTTCCCAGAAAACTTTGTTTTTAATGGTAGTAAAACAGATGTTGAACAAGCTATTGGTAATGCTGTACCTGTAAAACTGGCTGAATATGTAGCAAATTGTATATTGGAATATCAAGAAATGAGGTGAGTGTGGGTTGACGCAATATGAGTTGTTACAGCAGAAAATAAAAGAGGTTTGCCTTAAGACGGATCCGACTGAGTTTTTTTGTGATTTTTTACGAAGCTATAACATTCCGAAGGCTACCATTGCCCGTATGAATATTGTGTCAGGTATACCTGCTGATGTGGGTATAAAAGTATCTAACAAGTTACTATTTGTTTACAGTTTAAGCGACAATCTATACACAAAATTTGATTTCGTTCAGCGTAACATCATTAAGAACCAGGTTTTCCGTTTAGTAATGTTAATGAATACTCGTGATATTTTAGCATTAGATACAAGCACAAATGAATGGCTTTCTGTTACACGGCGGGATTTATATAAGGACTGTGATTTTTTCCT
>CAYUXU010000011.1:0-18299 GCA_964449005.1 uncultured Erysipelotrichaceae bacterium
TTCAAATAAGATAAATATTCTAACATTAAACGTTCATCTTCAGTCGCTAAACGACGCATATCAATTAAAATTATTCCAGCTTTTAAATTTTCTCTTTTATTTAAATAATCTTCCATTAAGGCTTGATAATGCGCTAACTCTTTACGACTCCGTTTCGCATAACCATAGCCTGGAGCGTCAACTACCATGAAACTATCAGCAACTTGATAAAAGTTTAAAAGTCGCGTTTTCCCCGGCGTTTGACCAACATAAGCTAAGTTTCTCCGATTAAATAAACGATTAATAAAGCTTGATTTTCCAACATTACTGCGTCCCATTAAAACGACTTCCGGTAAGTTAGAAAGCGGCCACGAAGCTACCGCGGCCGCACTAGAAATAAATTTTATATCATGATATTGGTTTTTCATGCTACTAAAGCATTCCTTAAGACTTGGTCCATATCTTCTACTAAAACAATTTTCATGTTTTCTTTAACCACATCAGGAATTTCATCGATGTCTTTAGAATTCCGTTTTGGAATTAAAACCGTTTCAATTCCGGAACGATGGGCCGCTAAGGTCTTTTCTTTTAAACCACCAATTGGTAAGACATGGCCGCGTAAAGTAACTTCTCCGGTCATAGCGACACTGGCGAAGACAGCTTTTTTCGTTAAAGCCGATATTAAGGCAGTGGTTAAAGTAATCCCGGCACTAGGACCATCTTTTGGCACAGCTCCTTCTGGAACGTGAATATGAATATCATTCTTTTCAAAGAATTTCGGATCAATATGATACTTTTTGGCATTAGCTTTGACAAAACCAAAGGCAATTTCTGCCGATTCTTTCATAACTTCGCCAAGTTGGCCTGTGACAATTAAATTACCTTTTCCTTCAAAAGAAGTAACTTCAATCGATAAGATATCGCCACCAAAAGCGGTATAAGCTAAACCAGTTGCGACTCCAACTTGATTGCTCTTCTCTTTATTACCATAATCATAGATTTCTTTGCCTAACCACTCATTAATTCGCTTCTTATTCATGGTTAAGGATTTCTTCTTTTCTTTTAATATCGTTAAAATAGTTTTTCGGCCTAAGGCGGTAATAACTCTTTCTAACTGCCGCACCCCAGCTTCGCGGGTATAATAACGAATTAAATAATAAATCATATCGTCTGGTAAAATAAATTGTGATTTAGTTAAACCATTGGCTTTTAAAGCTCGATCTAATAAGTGTTCTTTCGCAATATGGAATTTTTCTTCCTCAGTGTAAGAAGACAATTGAATAATCTCAAGCCGATCTCTTAAAGCATGTGGAATGTCTTCTAAATAGTTAGCTGTCGCGATAAACATAACTTTTGATAAGTCATAAGGCTCTTCTAAGTAATGGTCACTAAACAAAGCATTTTGTTCTGGATCTAAGACTTCTAGCATCGCACTCGATGGATCACCTTTATAATCAGCGCCCATCTTATCAATCTCATCAATTAGAAAGACCGGATTAATAACTTGCGCTTTCTTCATACCTTGGATAAAACGTCCTGGCAAAGACCCTAAGTAAGTCCGACGGTGACCGCGAATCTCAGATTCATCACGGACCCCACCTAAGCTCACTTTAATAAATTTCCGATTTAAAGCGCGGGCAATTGATTTCGCTAAGGAAGTTTTACCAACTCCCGGTGGCCCTACTAAACATAAGATTGGAGCATTTAAAGATTTCGTGACAGTCTTAACTGCCAAATACTCCATGATTCTTTCTTTAATTTTCTTAAGTCCGTAATGATCTTCATCTAAAATAGTATTAACTTTATTTAAATCTTCTTCATCGACTGACTCTTGCCACCAAGGTACTTCTAGTAACCAATCTAAGTAACTCCGAATAACTCCAGCTTCACCACTGGCAGCTGGTAACGATTCATAACGCTTTAATTCATCTAAAGCTTTTTTCTTAATATTTTCCGGATATGGGTTATCCATGATTCGATCACGTAATTCTGATGAATCATCGCTAATACTACTAACATCGCCTAATTCCTCTTTAATAGCGCGAAGTTTTTCTCTTAAGTAATATTCTTTTTGGTTTTCATCAATCCGTTCCCGAACTTTTTCACTAATTTCTTTTTCAATTCCAACTAATTGCTTTTCAGTGGCAATTTCATGGATCAAAAGTAAGAGTCTTTCATTAACTCTTAATTCTTCTAACAATAATTGTCTTTTCTCAAATGGTAATGGGAAAAATTGAGCAATTTGATCAGCTAATTGCGTTGCTGAAACACCAATTGTTAATTGGCGGATTACTTCGGCAGGAATTTTCACATTTTGACTAGTTAGTCCCTCAAATTCTTTAGCGATACTCCGTACTAAAGCTAATTCTTCTTGTTCATTATTCACAATATCGTTTAATCCAACTAAAGTCGCAAATAGTAAAGTATCATTATCACTTAAATGAAGCAACTTAGCACGTTGTAAACCTTCAAAAGTGACTATCTTAAAACCATCTTTTTCTTTAATCGTCTTCACTTTACATAATGTTCCAACTTCAAAAAGATCGTCGGCATCAGGATCTTCAATAAATATTTCGCGTTGGGCTACCACGAAAACATGGCTGTCAAAATAATTAGTTGCTTCTTCTAAAGCCGCTAAACTTTTGGCGCGACCCACGTCAATTGTAATATCTTGACCAGGGAAAATAATGACACCCCGTGTCGCTATCACCGGGACACTTAATTCAATTTTTTCTGTCATGGCCATCCTCCTTTTTGGGTAAAAAAGACGCTGAGCGTCTTTTAAATCTTGATTAAATCGTATGCTTTCCGAATCTTTAAGTCGGATGCTAACATTTCATCGGAGATGAGGCGTTTTACTTCAGCCACATCCATTTGGTAGTTAGCCGCAATTGCCTGGTATTCGGCTTCGATTTCTTCACTACTGGCCTCTAACTCTTCGACGGTGGCAATTTCCGCTAAGACTAAACGCAGTTTAACCTTTTTTTCAGCATCTTTTGCCATTTCGCTTTTGAGCTGCTCTTCAGTTTGACCAGTCATTTCAATAAATTGTTCGTACGGGAATCCTTGTCCCGCCAGTCTGTTTTTAAAATCATTTAAGAGATTTTCTGTTTCCTCATCAATCATAACTTGAGGAATATTTACTTCAGCATTATCAGCTACTAAATCAAATACTTCATTATTAGCGGCTTCTTCTGCTTTGCGCTGTTTCTCGGTTAATAGTTCTGTTTCAATATTAGCTTTTAATTCAGATAAATTGCTTACGTTTTCTCGATTAACTTCTTTAGCGAAGTCGTCATTAATTTCAGGTAAGACTCGTTCTTTAATTTCGTGTACTGTTACTTTAAAGATGGCTGGTTGGCCAGCTAACTCTTCAGCTTGATAGTTTTCAGGGAAGGTAACTTCGATATCTTTACTTTCTCCAGTTTTCATACCAACGATTTGCTCCTCAAAGCCTGGAATAAAACTATTTGAGCCTAATTTTAAGCTATAGTTTTCACCTTTACCACCTTCGAAGGCCACATCGTCTTTAAAGCCTTCAAAATCTATCACGGTTGTATCATCAAGCTCGGCAGCTCGATCTTCAACGAGAACTAATTCTGCATAATTTTCAGCTAGTTGATTAATGGTGTTAGTTACTTCTTCTTCACTAACCGTTACTTCTTCAACTGTGACATTTAAGTCACGATAAGCACCAAGGGTTACCTTGGGACTTACGACAAAATGAAATTTATAGGTAACACCATCGTTACTTAATTCATCAATGTGTAAATGGGGTTGACTCACTGGAGTTAAACTATGCTCGTTAAGACCAAAATCTAAAGCTTCTTGAGCTAAGTTCTCAACGGCTTCCATTAAAATCGTTTCAGTTTTTAATTGTTTTTCAATTAAGTGTTTCGGGGCACTCCCTTTTCTAAATCCGTCGACTTCAACGTTTTTAGCTAATTTCTTGAAAGCTTTGTCACGAGCTGTGTCCCAAATCTCGCCACTAACTGTAACTAATAACTCTCCGTTTGAATCCTCTTGTAATTCCCATGTTGTTTTCATGCTTCGTCCTCCTGATAGCTCTTTAATTATAACACAATATTTAGCACTGTCAAGATATGAGTGCTAAGTTAATTCTTTTGTAAAATCTACTTGATAAATTTCACTAATTTCTAATAAAGTTGCTTCGTCATTTATTAAAATAGCGACTTCTTTTAATACTTTACTCGCTAGTAATTCCCCTTCATCTTCATTATAACTTTCTGGTAAAAGTTGATAAACTTTTTCAACTAATCTTTCTTTACTTAATTTTAGTAAAGATGGATTTGAGTTTTCTAGCCAAAGCTCTAGTTGTTTTAAAGCAATGATGTAACCATCGCTTTCTAAGGGTAATTCCAAATAAGCGGGAATAAAGTGATAAGAAGTCCCAGCTTTATTATACAATAGTTCCTTTAAAATACCTTGCTTGATGCACGATTCAATTAAAATTGCGGCAACTTCAATTTGGGGATCAGTTTTCAAGTAATCTTCAATCAAATCTAAATAAAGATTTAAGTTATATTGATTTAAAGCCATTGCTCCATAAAGAGCATTTTCTTGATTTTCTTGAAGTAAAGTTTTAATCACAGAAATTGGCATTGGTCCTTTAGCAACTGGTTCTTGCTCGCTTTTCAAATTTGATAAAAGTGATTTTAATTTATTCTCGATCTCGCCAGGAATATAAAGTTGCTTTAATTCCAACAAAATTAAAGCCTCAGCTTCCACCATCTGATTACTTTCAATTAAGCTTTCTATTTCTAAGATTAAATTTTCGTAATAGTTATTTGTCATTGGCCCCTCAAATCTTGCCTATTATATCATATCCGTTTTTTTAAAACTAGCACTGTTGATGCTTGAATATCTGATTTAGTTTTGTTAAAATAATTAAGCCGTGTCCACGTAGCTCAGTTGGATAGAGCATGCGCCTTCTAAGCGCACGGTCAGGGGTTCGAGTCCCTTCGTGGACGCCATTAAAAAAACCAATTGCTTGGTTTTTTTTAATATCTTTTTACTTCAACTTGATAATCATGAATTGATTTGAAATCAACTAACATATAACTCGGAGCACTACCATCCCGGTTATAACGTAAAGATCCGGGATTTAAAGCTAGTATCCCATCAATTTCCTTTTGAAAAGGACGGTGAGTATGGCCAAAACAAACTACTTGGCACTTTAACTCTTGAGCGAGTTTCACTAAATCCTTGAGTCGATTCATCATGAAGTACTGGTGGCCATGAATTAATAAGATGCGAACCTCGTTTTCTGAAATAATTAAATGATTGGGATAATCATAAAAGTAGTCATTGTTCCCAGTGACTGCTTGGTATTGTTTCAAATATTCGGGAGGTAACTCAGAATCACCGGCATGTAAATAATAATCTTGGTCGGGATACATCTTGATTAATTCATCAAGAACTTCCCTTCTCCCATGATTATCACTAACTAATAAAAATTTCATCATAAACCTCGGTGACTGAAACTTCAATTTGGTAAAGTTCTTTAAGTTGTCTTTCCATTACTACCTTATCACCGGTGGTAAAGACTTTTAAACTACTACCATTGACACTATTAGGCAAAACTAATTTCCCATAATCAATCTCAATCACTTCACTTAAAGCGGCCTGCTTAATTAAATCTAAGACTAGTGGATAATGAGTACAAGCTAAAACTAAACGCCGTTTTTCATTTTGAAAAGGTGCTAATAAGGGATTTAAATAAGTTGAGATTTCGAAGTCACTGGCAAAGTCTTCAATTAATGAAGCTAACTTTGGTAAAGCGACTTGTTTTACGTCACAATCATTAGGTAATAATTTTAAATAACTTAAAGAGTTTACCGTTTGATTAGTTCCTAAAATTAATAATCTTTTCTCATGATTAATTTGTTTGACAGTTTCTTCAATAATACTAATTAAAGTTAAGTTAGGAAATAACCCTCGTAGCTCTTCAATCAAAGATGAAACCGTATTACAAGCAATTAAAATGGTAGAAATACCCTGTCTTTGAAACCACTTGATATTTTCACTAACTAGTTGTAACAAAAGCTCAGGATCTTTACTACCATATGGTAAATGAGCCTGATCAGCCAAATAAATTAATTCAAACTGACGTTTTTTATATAATGCGGCAGCTACAGTAAAGCCACCAATCCCAGAATCAAACACTCCAATTTTCATCAAGCACCTACTTTTTTAAGCTTATTATACCTTACTTTTGGAAATAATTAATAATATTTTCGGCAACGTTTTCCGGAACAACGGCCAATAGTTCATTTTTACTAGCTTCTTTTAAGGCATCGATGGTCTTAAAATGCTTCAAAAGTTTTTGACGACGGGCTGGCCCAATTCCTTCGATAACTTCTAACTCGGAAGCAGTTTGAGCTTTTCTTCTTTTTAAACGATGGTAAGCAATACTATAACGGTGGACTTCATCTTGAAGATTAGCTAAAAAGAAGAATAAGGGTTCATCTTTCACTAAAGGTATTTCTTCACCATCACGATCTAATAATAAGGCTGTTTCATGACGACGATCTTTGGCTAAACCAACTACCTCAATTGGTAAGTTTAAATCTGCCAAGACTGCAGTCACGGCATTAATTTGGAGGATGCCACCATCAACCACAATTAAATCGGGTAACGGTGCTGCTTCTTTTAAAAGTCTCAGATAACGACGATAAATCACCTCTTTTAAGGAATCGACATCACTGTTTTGTTCCTTTAATTTATAACGACGGTAAGCACTTTTTAAAGGTTCTCCATCTTGATATACCACCATTCCTGCCACGTTATGGGCACCAGCAATATGAGAAATATCAAAAACTTCAATCGTAGAAATTTCTTTACCAAGTAAATGGTTTAAAGTTGCCATCGCTTCTGCTTGATCGGCAACTGATTTACTGACCACTAAAAATTTCTCATTTAAGGTGCTTTCAGCATTTTCTAAAGCCATTTCTAAGAGCTTCACTTTATCTCCTTTAAGTGGCGTAAATAGCCTCTTTCCAATTTCTTCCGAAAAATGTTCTTTCGTAATAATACTGGGAACAATAATTTCTTTTGGATAAGGGTGTAATTTATAATATTGGCTAATAATTGACTCTAAAGCATCTTTCAGTGGTTCATAAAGTGGTACTAAATTTGAATAACGACCACTGAGGCGACCTTGTCTTAAATGGAGAATTTGAATTGATAAATAACCTTTATCGTAGAAATAATTCACAACATCAGTTTCAATAGCTTTTGTGAAAGTAACCGTTTGTTTAGTACTGATATGATTTAAAGCTGTAATTAATTCACGATGCTCTTGAGCTTTCTCATAATTGGTAGCTTCGGAAGCTGCCAACATTAAAGCAGTTTGTTGTTTGACTAAATCACTAACATCACCATTCAAAACTTTAATCGCATCTTGGGTCATTTTTTCATAAATAGCAGGATCAATATCAAAAACGCAAGGTCCTAAACATTGTCCAATATGATAGTAAAGACAAAGCTTCTTCGGTATAACATTACATTTTCGAAATGGAAAGATTTTATTTAAAAGATCGGCCGTTTTCCGCGCTGAATAAACATCGGGATAAGGTCCAAAGTAATGTGCTTTGGGGTCTTTTTTTCGATCACGAACTACTAATAAACGGGGATATTTTTCGCTAGTGATTTTAATATAAGGATAAGTTTTATCATCAGTAAAAATAACGTTATAACGTGGTTGATGTTTTTTAATTAAATTTATTTCTAGCAACAAGGCTTCTTTTTCATTTCTGGTAATAAAATATTCAAAATCAACAATTTCACTAACCATTTTCGTAACTTTATAATCATGGCTGCCGGTAAAATATTGATTAATGCGACTTTTGAGGTTCTTAGCTTTTCCAACATAAATGATTTGATTGCGTTTATTCTTCATCAAATAACAACCCGGTTCACCGGGTAGGATACTAAGTTTACTTTTTAAATCTTGATTCATTTTAACCTCCTAACTGTACTATCGTTACCCCCAAACCACCATCATGATAGTCACCACTTTGATAGTGCTTGACAAAAGGAAAAGTAGCCAAATAATCCCAAACTGCTTGTTTTAATTGACCAGTTCCTACTCCGTGAATGATTTTGGTGGTAGTTATATTATTTAAAAGACAATCGTCTAAGTGTTTTCCTAAAACTGGTAAAGCTTCGGCAACTTTATAACCGACAATATTTAATTCTAAATTAATTGCTTTACTAGTTGGTACTTTAATACTACTCCTTTTAGCTTGTTTTTGTGGTTTTGGCACTTCGGCCAAAGTTAAATCTTTCAAAGGAACACTGAGAGTTAATTTATTTAAAATAATTTGGACTTTATCTTTATTGATACTAATAATTTCCCCAATATGATTCGAGTTTTTATAATTTACTAAGTCTCCAACCGCCAGTGGCTTAGTTGGAAGCTTAGTGGCTTTTAATTTTTCTTTAGCTTGTTTCAGAAGTTTCTCACCCGCTTTTAAATCCAGTTTGGTTTGGGCTTGGCGCATTTGACGCAAGAGATCTTCCATTATTTCACTAGTCTCATTTACTAAATCATAATTTAACTCGGCTTCTTTTAAAGCCAACTCTGATTGTCTTTTTTCAAGCGCAGATTGTTCCTCGTTTAGTTTTGTTTCCAACTCTTGTAATTTGATTTTTTCGGCTTCAAAGAGTTGTTTATCTTTTTCTAAAATTTCCCTAGTTTTTTCAATTCCTTCTAATTCTTTCTCACTACTAGTTTTTAAATTATCTAAAATTGTTTTCGCTGATCTAATAATTTCTGGTTTAAAACCATATCTTAAGGCAATATCTAAAGCATTTGACTGACCAATCGAGCCTTCTAAATAGCGATAAGTTGGAACTAAGTTGGTCTTATCAAATTCGACACTAGCTACTAAGACATCTGGTTGATTTAAGCCATACGTCTTTAAACCACTTAAATGTGTCGTAACAATTGTTAAGCAACCTTGTTGCCTTAAATATTCAATAATTGCAATGGCGAGACTTTCCCCTTCTTTCGGATCAGTACCACCACCCAATTCATCTAATAAAACTAGTGAATTAGTGGTTGCGGCATTGATGATTTCCGCTAACTTAGCTAAATGAGCGGAAAAAGTCGATAAAGAACTTTCAACTGATTGTTCATCACCAATCGCTAAAAAGATTTGATCAACCTGCGGTAAAATCGCCTGCTCAGCTAAAACTGGCATCCCACTTTGAGCCATTAAAGTAAACAAACCAATCACTTTTAAACTAACTGTCTTCCCGCCAGTATTAGGTCCGGTAATTAAAATGGTTTGATAAGGTTGGCTTAAGCGATAAGTATTAGCCACTACCTGCTTTTCAGGAATCAAAGGATGACGCCCTGCTTCAATTAACAATTCGTGGTTTTCACTAATGGTCGGGATGACGGCATTACGGTTTTTCCCCCATATACTCATCGCATTAAAACAATCTAAAATAGCGAGTGTTTCTAAATTAGCCAGTAAACCTGGTGCAACACTTTTTACTGCCTGTGATAATTCAAATAATATTTTTAAAATCTCATTTTCAATCGCTTCATTAACTAAAGACAAGTCATTGTTTAAGTTCACCAAGGCGATTGGTTCAAAATAAACTGCTTGGCCGCTACTTGATTCACCATGGATGATACCAGGGAATTGATTTTTATAAGTTGCTTTTAGTAAAAGCACTTGGCGATTTTGGCGACTAACAATAATGTCTTCCATTAATAAACTTTGATGATTAGCTTTAAACTGATTCAAAGTTTTTTCAATATTATTTTCTAAATTACGGCGTGAGTTATTTAAACTAGCTAAAGTGGCGGTAGCATTACTTTTGACTTCGCCACTAGCTTCTAATTTATTTAAAATAGTATGATTTAACGTTTCATCAAAATAAAGTGAACTTAATAAATCACTAACTAATTCTAGAGAGAAATCAACTTCAGGTAAACTTTTACTAAGGCGAGCTGCGGCTTGATTAAAAGTTACTACTTCAAGTAAAGCTCTTCCTTCAACAGTTTGGTCTTTTAATGTTGCATTTAAAATCTCACTAATATCACTGACACCACTAAAATCTAAGCCACTTTGATAGATTGCTAGATTCAATAATTCTTGGCTTAATGTAAGACGTTTGGTAGCTTTTAAATAGTGAAAAGCCGGCTTTAAATTAGCCAGATAGTTTTTACCCAAAGAAAAAGCACAAGCGCTTTCCATTTGTGCTTTTATTAAGTCAAATTCTAAAGCAGTTACAAGTTGTTGGTTCATGTTTACCACTTATTTCATAATTTCGCTTAAGAAAGTCCCAATTTGATCAGCCGAGATTCCTTGGCCTGAGAGCCAGCCCATCACAGCTTGTAATTGAGTTTCACTTAATTGTTTCGGATCATTGATAAAATCTTGGAGAACTTCTAGTTCCTTAAAGGCTGTTAGACCAGTTAAAGGATTTTCCCCGAGGATTGTTACTTGATTTAAAGCCATTTGTCCATACTTTAGCCACGAGTTTTCAATAACCTCAGTACCATTTTTAAATAACGGTGAAGCTAATACGAAAAGTGCTATCACAACGAAGATAGCGTAACGGACTAGCGCTAAAAGAACTCCTAGAGCTTTATTTATTTTACCAAGAATTGGGATTAAATCAATCCGTTTCACAAGCATTTTCACAATCTTCATTACTATCCAAAAGATAATAAAGAGCACGATAAACCATAATGTACTATTAACAAATTTATAGAAGAAACCATCTAAAATGGTCTTCTGAAAAGGCACAAAAGAACCTGGGATAATCGGGATAATTCCTCCCAATGCTTTAGAAAGCAGCCAGGACATAAACAAAGACGCTATTTGACCTAGTAAATCAACTAACTGTAGTAAGAAACCCTTTTTATAACCGATTAGCACCAACAATACTAATAAAGCTACTAAAAAGATATTAATCACTAAGCCATACTGTAAGGAGATTGTCATGTTCTCACCTCTTTTTCTAATCATAAAGGAATTATCTTAATTATGCAATCATATGTATGCTATTATGAAGAAGAGGCAAATTTATGAAACCAATTAGTATCTTATTAACTGAAAAAGAAGTCGCAGAATTAAAGAAAACTTACCAAGTTTATCAAGAAAATCCCAAACAATATGAACTTTATCGTTTTAAATTAGATGATGCCACAATTATTATTTATCAAACTTTAAAGGCCGTTTTTACTGGGAAAGATGCGGAATTAATTGCCCAACCCTATCAAAAGCTACCTCCTAATCGCTTCCCGCAAGTTGGTAGTGATGAAGTTGGAACCGGAGATTATTTTGGGCCAGTCGTAGTCGTGGCAGCTTATCTTGATAGTAAGTCTTATCAAGCATTAAAAAAGTATCCCATTGCGGACTCAAAGACCTTATCCGACCCAGAAATCTTGAAATTTGCCCCAGTTTTAATTAAAAACCTGAAACATAGTTTATTAATCTTACCACCTGAAAAATATAATGAAATTACTAAGCAACATAATTTAAATGCAATTAAAGCCCTCTTACATAATCAAGCTATATTAAATTTAGAAAAGAAATTAAAAGGACTGCCAAAATTAGTAGTTGTTGATAAATTTACTACCATCAATTCCTACTTTCGCTATTTAAAAAATGAGCCAGAAATCTATCAAAAGATTACCTTTACCACCCAAGCCGAAAGTAAGTATTTTGCAGTGGCAGCGGCCTCGATTATTGCTCGTTATATTTTCTTAAAAGAATTAGATAAATTAAATGATAAATATAACTTTGTCTTCCCAAAAGGAGCGGGAGCAATCGTTGATGAGAAAGGTAAAGAGTTTCTTGAAAGACATTCCGATCTGAGCCAAGTCGCTAAATTACATTTTAAAAACACTAGTCGGATTCTTCCTGATTAGTGTTTTCTTTAATATCAACTGTAACATTTATTTTTTTATCGAGTAGTCGAAACTTAACCCCACTGGCTAAAAACATTCGCTTACTAGCTTTGACAGCGTCAGTATGGGCATATTTATCATCTTCATAAACTACTTCTTTAATGCCACTTTGAATAATGGCTTTAGCACACTCATTACAAGGAAATAGTGAAACATAGATGCTACAATCTTTTAAACTTAATGAACTATTTAAAATAGCATTTAGTTCCGCATGCACCACAAAGGGATATTTATTATCTAAATATTCAGCTTGGTCATTTTCCCAGGGAAACTCATCATCATCACAACCCTTTGGTAAACCATTGTAACCAATCCCAACCACTCGTTTGTCTTGATTTACAATACAAGCTCCAACTTGGGTATTGGGATCTTTTGATCTTTTAGCCGAAAGATGAGCCATTGCCATAAAGTATTCATCCCAAGATATCACATTAGTTCGTTTCACTTACTTACCCAACCTTTCATTTCATAATATTTAATTAGCTTACTTTCCATTATATCGGCAAAATAATCTAATTTAAAGTCACGTCGCATTTGAATCACTTGATTATTAATCGCAACATTATTAATAATTAATTCAGTATGAGGATCATAGCGATAAGCATAAAGCAGTAAGCCGCTAATTAATATCAAATAAGCTCCAACTAAATTAGCTAGCCAAAGCTTTGGCTTTTTGCCTTTCTCAATTAATAAGGTCATTAAAAAACCACCTATAAAGCCACCAATATGTCCCCAAAAACTAATTCCTGGTAATAAGCTAATAAAGATATTAATTGCCACAATTTGAATAATTTGCATCGCAACACCCGGGACAAAGATTAAACGGGAACGATAGAAATAAATAATTGTTGCCGCAAGTAAACCATATAATCCGCCACTTAATCCTAAGGAAACGGTATTCGATCCAGAAGTAACTAAGCTACTTAAAGATCCGACGATAATTGAACTAAGCAGAATAATCAATGTCTTTTTCGCACCATAAACTTGTTCACTAAGTCGTCCTAATGAAGTAAAAGCTACTAAGTTTAATAAGATATGACTTAAGCCACCATGCAAGAAACCGGCCGCTAGTAAACGCCACCATTGATTTGCCCCATAAAGTAAATGTTTATAAATAGCCCCTAAAAAGACAAAGGCTGGTCCTTCTCCATATATTTGACCGAGGCTTTCACTAACAAAATATAAAATGATACAAATTAAAGAAATAATGGTTGTTACTTTAAAAGTTAAAAATCTTTCCAACGTTAACTTCCAAACACTCTTTTTTGGAATAACGGTTTTAGTAAAGACTTGATTAATTCCTTTAAAACTAAAATCTAACTTATTACTTGTGACACTAGCTTCATTGAAACTAATTACTTGGCGAATTTGGTCTTGTTCCTTAAGCTCGGCTTCAGTAATGTATAAATCTAAAATTTCATTATCAATATTTAAAATTTTGCCAATTGAGCGTCGGACTTGGGTTAAATAAAAAAGATTCTTACTTGGTTTATCACCAATTGAAACCCGAATAATTGGATACTGTTTCGCCCCTTGCTTAACTAACCAGGTATCAGATTCTTTTTGATCAACCGCGACTAAAACATATCCTTCATTTTGAATAAAGAACTCAACTAAGTTGCGATAAATAACGGTTGGTTCTAATTTCATAATAACTCAACTTCCTTTAATACTGTTTGAAAATCTGCGGGTAGCTCAACCCGAAATTGAAACTCGTCAGGATAATTATCTAAATGAAAACTTAAATAACTAGCATGTAATACTTGACGATTAATTTCAAAGCGGTGTTTTCTACCATATCTTAAATCTCCCACAATTGGATGATTTATATAATTTAAGTGAACTCTAATTTGATGAGTACGTCCAGTCTTGAGGCGACACTTTAACAATGTATATTCCTGAAAACGCTTGATTACTTCAAAAGTAGTAATGGCTTCTTTACTAGCAACATGAGTAACGGTCATCTTTTGTCGGACTCGGCTATCACGGCCAATTGGTGCATCAATTGTACCATAATCATGAACCACTTGTCCGAAAACTAAACAGGTATATTCACGAACAATTTCATGAGCTGCCAGCTTTTTTGTGAAAGCTTGATAAGCATCATCACTTTTTGCGATTAATAGTAAACCACTAGTATCTTTATCTAAGCGATGAACGATACCTGGTCGCAATGCATCGCTACCTTTAGCTAATGGGATGTTTAAATGTAAGAGCCGTGCCACCACCGAGTCAGTTTCACCACCAGCTCCCGGATGTACTACCAAACCAGCTGGTTTATTAATCAC
Source organism: uncultured Erysipelotrichaceae bacterium (assembly GCA_964449005.1). GTDB lineage: Bacteria > Bacillota_I > Bacilli_A > Erysipelotrichales > Erysipelotrichaceae > CAYUXU01. The sequence continues at coordinate 14,224 of CAYUXU010000011.1, forward strand.
TAAAAAATCATCGTTTTCAAAAACTATTTCTAGTGGTAAAGCACTGGCAACTAATTGAAACGGTTCGCTTTCAACTAAAGCCACCCTAATCTCATCACCTAATTTTAAAAGATAATTTGGATTGACGACTGTTTCATTAACTAAAATTTCTTGATTTTTAATAGCAGTTTGAACTTTACTTCGCGACAAATTTAATTTTTCCGTTAAAAATTTATCAATCCTTGTGCCCACCAGGGTTTCATCGATTAAATAATTACTCATCACTTAACTCCTCTGGCTTTAACCAAGCTAATAAAAATAAGCAAATTACTCCAATTGTTAAGGCACTATCAGCGATATTAAAGACTGGAAAATCATATCCAAAGATTTTAAAATCTAAAAAATCTCGAACATACTTTAGAAAGAAACGATCATAAAGATTCCCGATCGTTCCCGCTAACATTAAAGTTATACTGTAACGGTATAAAATCTTCTCCCGGGGAATTTTAAATAACCAAATTATAAAAAAGATACTACCTAAAAAACTAACAATATTAAAAAACCAGGTTAGGTTTGGGAAAATACCCCAAGCGGCTCCAGTATTATGAATATAAGTTAGATAGAAAAAACCTCTAATTAATTCCATGGATTCACCTAAAAGAAAGCGTTGATTAATTAAAGCTTTAGTTATTAAATCAATAAATACTATTAAGACAATTAAGGCTAGTTCTTTTTTTCTCATATTTTCACCAGTCTTTATTGTAACATAAACTCTAACTTCGCGTCAGAAGTTCTCCCAAGATTCGAGGTACCGCTTCGAATAGTTGACGGTGCTGATTTACAAGCTGATTATTAATTACTTCAAGATAAAGTTTATTCAATACTTTTTGGCGTAAATTTTGTGGAACATCTAAAACAATTAAGTCATGACCATTAAGCTTTAATTCTTTTTGGTAAATTAATTCTTGGTTTTGAATAATCTTTTGGAGTAGATCATTAATATAATTTTGTTTCTCTAAAGACTGTAAACTCAACCAAATTTTGTATTGTTGCTCACTTAAACTATTTAATAAAAGCTTCAAATCTGACTTTTCTTTAATCTCAGTGTTTTGGTACTTACGCAGTTGTTGTAAAGTCGTCAATTCAAATTTCGTAAACTTACATTGCAACAACATCTTATCAAAAGTAACTGTAGGTAAACTCCGAGTTAAACTTATTAAACGACCCATAAAACTATCAACTAACTTAAAATCAGCTAGATCACAATGCAAGAGCCAGGGGATAATTTCGAGAAATATTTCGCGATCCTCAATAAAAACTTGTTTTGCATAATCACCAATTAAAATCTGGCGTAGTTCACTATAAAAACGTTCAATCGATAGTTCTTTAACTAGATGAAGTTGTTGCTTAATTTCTTGTAAAGTTTCGGTTTCAATCGTAAAACCCAATTTTGATTTAAAACGGAAAGCTCGCAAGATTCTTAAGGCATCTTCCTTAAAACGTACTTCGGGATTGCCAACCGTCCTAATAATCTTATTTTTTAAATCAGTTTGTCCTTCAAAGTAGTCAATTACTTCTTTATCAAGTGATAAAGCCATCGCATTAATCGTAAAATCACGGCGACTTAAATCAGTTTTTAAATTATCAATAAAAGTTACCGAGGTTGGCCAGCGGTGTTTTCGATAAGTTGTTTCACTACGAAATGTTGTCACTTCATATAATTTCTTACTTATCACAATCCCAATCGTTCCGTGTTTTTCTCCAGTTAAAACTAACGGATAATCAGCAAAAACTTCCTTAATAATATCAGGGGTGGCTGCCGTCGCTAAATCATAATCTAGTGGAATTTTATCCATTAAATAGTCACGAACCGCACCACCAACCACATAGCTATTATAACCAGCTTTATGTAAGCGGTCGATAATATAAACCACTGGATATGGAAAAATCATAATTAATACCCCTGATCTTGGCGATCATGATTTTTTTGATTCTTTAATAAATAATACTCGATAATATCAGCTTCAGTAAATCCTAAAGCTACCGCGATGTTTAAATAAGCTTGAAAAGCTTTTAAGTAATTTTCTAAGGTAAAGTCTTTTATTAACTGATTAATTGCCAAAAAAGCTTCTAAATAAGTTGTAGTTAAATCAGTTACCGCAGTAACTGTTTCAATATATTGGCTTTGATCATTTAAGTCAATCCCTAAAGAAAGTAAAAAATGAATCCCGTCACCGTATTCTTCTAAAATAATTTCTTTGGCGGCTGGTTCTTGAAGACTCCAATATTTAAAACATCGAGTTTCATTAGCGCACTCTCCCAGTTCAACTAGCAAAGCTAATTGCCGTGCCTTTAAAGTAGCGGCGCGACTTACATCATGCAAGGTGAAAATTCTTTGATCAAGTTCCACTTGAAGTGGATAAAGCTTCGCAACTTCTAATCTCATCTTTTTGCCCCCTTTTTCAACAATTCCGCCTGTTTTTCAATATTAAATTGATTAGTATATAACCGGTAATAGTAACCACCTAAAGCTAATAAAGATTCATGATTCCCTTCTTCTGTTATTTTACCATATCTAATTACTAAGATTCGATCGGCACTAACAATCGTTGATAAACGATGTGCCACCACAAAACTGGTCCGATTATCTAAGGCTTTTAAGATAGCTTTTTGAATCGCGGCTTCAGTTTCAGTATCGATGCTTGAAGTGGCTTCGTCTAAAATAAACAAAGCTGGTTTGCGAATTAAAGCCCGAGCAAAAGCAACTAATTGTTTCTCACCAGTTGAAAGCCGTGCTCCCCCTTCCCCGACTTCAGTTTCATAACCAGTTTCTAAACGAGTTATAAATTGATGGGCTGAAACTTGTTTAGCAGCTTCAATGATTTCTGCCTCACTAGCCTCGGGTTTCCCGTAAGTAATATTAGAAGCAATACTTCCGGAGAAAAGATGTGGGCTTTGTAAAACATAGCCTAAATTACTATGGAGCCAACCTAAGGAATAATTTCGATAATCAATACCATCAATTAAAATCTCGCCTGAGATTGGTTCATAAAAGCGACATAATAAGTTAACAATCGTGCTTTTACCACTACCGGTTTCACCAACTAAAGCAATTGTTTCTCCAGCTTTAACTTTTAAATTAAAGTTTTCTAGAACTGGTTCATTTTCATTATAATAAAAAGTAACATTTTTAAATTCAACTTCACCTTTAAAAGTGGGATAGTTATCAAGTTTTGGATTTAAGATATCACCATAAGTTTCTAGAACCTTTGGCTCATCAACGATTGTTAAAGGTTCATCTAATAAAGCTAGGACCCGTTCCGCTGAAGCTTGCGCCATTTGGAGTTCTGCTAATAAGCGCGCAATTTGTTTTAAAGGATCATAGAAGAGTTGGGCAAACTGGGTAAACATCATTAAAGTCCCAAATTCCAATTTTTCTAAAATAACTTGATGGCCTCCAATCGCTAATAAATTAGCGACCGCAATTGAACTAAGTAACATTACAATTGGCATAAAAATCGCCGATAAGCTCGCTGCTCGAACTGTTTTCTTTTTCATCTTGGTCGTTAAAGCTTCGAAAGTTGCTTCATGCTTCGCTTCTAAGGCTAATGTTTTAGTGGTTTGTGCCCCATTAATCCCTTCGGCGAACTCTGCCGTAATTTCGGAATTGATGCGACGAATCTTGCGATAATTTCGTAAAATTCGAATTTGAAACCAATAAGAGATGACCGCAATAATTGGAACTACCATTAAAACTAATAAAGCTAATTTGTAGTTAATCACTAACATTACTATAATGACAAAGATCATCACGGTTAATCCCCAGACCATATCCATTAAGCCCCAAGAGACAACTTCAGAAAGTCTGCCGATATCACTGGTCATCCGTGCCATAATCCAACCAACCGGAGTTTGATCAAAGAAACTAAAAGAAAGTCGTTGTAACTTTTCAAAAACTAGATTTCTAACATCATAGGCAAAAGCCATTTCTACTTTCCCAGCTTGGTAAATAAAGAGATAAACATTATAGGCTTGAGTTAAGACCACCATAAAATAAATAATCGCAAAATTATTTAATGATAAATTAGAATTAGGGT
>CAYUXU010000012.1:0-6485 GCA_964449005.1 uncultured Erysipelotrichaceae bacterium
TAAATACTCGGTATAAAAATCTGCTTCGGTAGCTGTTTCAATTCGGGAGTCAATAGCTACCGCTATTTTATCTCCTTTAAATTGAACTTCCTTTAAATAAGTTACCAATTCAGGAATAAAATGCTTTGCGATATTTTGATGAATGACCAGTGACTCAACAGCATTACATACTCCAGGTCGTTGTAATTTCGCATTTTCAATAATGATTAGAGCTTGTTTTAAATCAGCGCTTTCATCAACATAAATATGACAATTACCCGCTCCAGTTTCAATTACCGGAATCGTACTTTCTAAAAGAACCGTATCAATTAATCCTTGGGAACCACGGGGAATTAAAACATCAACATATTGGTTTAATTTCATTAATTTTGTCGTTGATGATCGAGTAACATCTTTAATTAATTGTACAAAATTAGAATCAATTTGAAAATTTTCTAAAGTTTCTCGGATAATTTTTTCAAAAATAATATTAGTTTCAATCGCTTCTTTGCCACCTTTTAAAATTGAGGCATTACCAGCTTTAAAATTTAAAGCAAAGGCATCAATTGTGACATTGGGGCGTGATTCATAAATAATTCCAACGACACCAAGCGGTACGGTTACTTTCTTTAATAATAAGCCATTTTCTAAAGTTTTAGTTTCTAAGATCTCACCAATCGGATCTGGTAAGTTAATAATATCGGAAATACCTTGCACCATGTTATTTAAGTAATCTTCAGTAACGGTCAAGCGGTCAAGCATTGCGCTACTTAAACTAGTCGCTATACCATTTTTTATATCCTTTTGATTAGCTTGAAAAATCTCATTTTTATGCTTTAATAAGTTATCTTTTAAAGCTTCTAAAACATTATTTTTTGTATTTATATCTAAACTGTTGCCAATTGCGGCAGCAGCTTTTGCCTTTTTACCAATTTCTTGCATTTTCTACCTCACAGGTGATTTTTTATTTCAAAATCAGCTTCTTGGTTAGCCTTAAAATAAGTACCAACCTCTTCTCCATCTAACACATTATAAATTTTACTGACATCAGAACCATTCATTAAAACCATCGCTGCACCTGAAGCGCTAGCTATTTTAGCGGCATCAATTTTAGCACTCATGCCACCAGTTCCAACTTTTGATGAAGAAGTTGCTTTGCCCATTAAGAAATGTTTATCTTCAACTTTATCCACAAAAGAAATAAACTTAGCATGTTGATTAATTGTTGGATCATCGGTATATAACCCATCAATATCCGATAAGATAATTAATAAGTCCCCTTCGATTAAGGATACGACAAATGATGACAAATGATCATTATCACCAAACTCGATTTCATGGGTCGCAACAGTATCATTTTCATTTACAATTGGAATCACCCCTAGTTTTAATAGTTCAATAAAGGTATTTTTTGCATTATTTCTCGTTAAATCATTTAACATTGTCTCTTTTGTAATTAAAACTTGTGCCACAGTTTGATTATACTCCGCGAAAAGTCTTTGATAGGTCATCATTAATTTAGCTTGTCCAATTGCCGCTAGTGCTTGTTTCTTACCCATTTTATTCGGGATGGTATTTAAATGAAGAACTTGCCGACCGACGGCTTGGGCTCCTGAAGTTACTAAAACAACTTCTTTGCCACTATTTCTTAAATCAGATAAAATCCTCACAAGTTGTTCCAATTTACGATAATTAATATCTTGAGTCATCTGATGGGTCAATGATGAGGAACCTATTTTAATCACAATTCTTTTCGTATCTTTTAAGCTATTTCGCATTTACTTATTCCTCTTTCTATCAGTAAAATCACACTTGATTTAAAAATTCAATTTATCTTATGGTATGAAAGTATTTACTTAATGTCAAGTAATTTGGTTAAATGGTCTAGCATGGTTTGTTTCAGAAAATTAAAAAAGCTTAAAAGCTTTTATTTAAGTAAATTAATAATTATTCATTCAGTCAAGATTTAATGAAACTTAATTGATCTTTTGATAAATATAAATAAATTCTTCAACTAAGACTCCAAAAGCTTCGGCACTCATTAACTGATCTTCAGCATGAACCAATAATAAAGAGACTTCTGTTTTATTACCGCTAGCTTCACTTTGAATTAACTTGGCATGAACTTTGTGAGCTTCAATAAAGTTCTTATTCCCCTCTTCAACTAGTTCCTTAGCTTTTTCAATATTGCCAGCGCGGGCTTCATAAATTGCCTCAATAAACAATGAACGCGCATTCCCCGCTACTGAAATAATTTCAAAACAAATTAACTCCATTCCTTCCATCCTTTTTCTCCTTCTTATAATTTTTTAGTAACACTGATATAAAGTCCGGCAAACTCTTGGGACTGTTTAATAAACTTTTTAACTAAATCTATGTATTTGTTATCATCATCTGTATCATACACAATTTTTAAGAGATCTTCTTCAATTAAAATTAATTCAGGGAAGTGCTGAGCTATTTTTCTTTTAATAACATCATGTTTATATACTAAATTTACTTGAATCATAATAACCTCACTTTTATAATAATTTCCGTTTTATATTGAAGCAGGAGATTTTCTTGAACTTCCTTGCGTTATTTGCTAGATTTGGTTTATGCTATAATTAGTCTGATTAAGGAGTGTTAATGTTGGGACCAAAACACAAATATGTTGAGATAAAAAGTTACATTCTTGACAATATCAATAGTGGTAAATACCTTGCTGGAGAGAAAATTGAATCAGAGAGTACTTTACAAGGTCTTTTTAGTGTCTCAAGAATGACGGTCCGCCAAGCGATTAATGAACTCCAAAATGAAAATATTTTAGTTTCGATTAAAGGTAAAGGTACTTTTGTAAAATCAGATGATCAAGAGATTACTGGTGGATTTTTATTAAGCTTTAGTGAAATTTCTAAGCTTGAAGGTAAAGTAGTTTCTAACAGAACTTTAGAATTCTCTCAAATTATCTCTAGCGAGTATCTTAATATTATCTTTGGTTTCAGTTCTTCAGTTCCACTTTGGTATTTTAAACGATTGCGTTTAAATAATGATTTACCGGTAGCTTTAGAGGAAAGTTATATCCCAATCGAAGTAGCACCTAATTTGAATATCACTCACTTGGAACATTCCCTCTTTGATTATTTAGAAAATGAAACTGGGATTATTTTAGCTAGTGCTAATCAAAAGACAATGGCCGTTTTAGCAGATGAGTTTGTGGCTAAAACATTAGAAATCCCAGTGAATACGCCTTTAATTAAAATTATTCAACGGAGTTTTGACTATCAAAATCGTTGTATCGAAATTAGTAATACCTATTATCATCCGACTAATGCTCCCGATGAAAGAACTGTCTTAAGAAAGAAAATTGATTTTAAAAAAGAAACCTTACAATACAAAATTGGTATTATGTGTGAAAATGGTACTATCTCTGCCATTATTGCCCATAAGATTAACGACATTCACACATTTAATGGCATTATTGTTTCAGCAACTACCTTGCGCATCACGGAAGCTTCAGATGTCGTGGCTAAGTTTAATATTGTTTTAATCGATCCCCGTGATCGTTTCATGAAAGAAAAATTAATTAGTCTTCATCCTGATACTTTTATACAAGAAATCAATAGCCAAGACTTCGCAAAGATGGATGCTGATAATATTTTAAGAACTGCGATTTCGAGTTATAGTAACTTTATAAAAAATAAATAAGATTGATTATTTTTATAAGGAAGAGGTTTTAAACCTCTTCCTTTTTTAAAGTTCAATTGTCAAAAGTTACTAAATAACTATTCAGTTTCTCCCTCAATTTCCTTTGTATAATAGTCACGATCAATGTAACGAACAAATGGAAGATAAAGGATAAACGACACTGCCAATAATACCACTTGTAAAATTACCGCTCTAAAGTCTCCTCCTGTTGCTAAGTACCCTGAGAAGAAGATTGGAGTGGTCCATGGTGGTGAAACAATAATATAGTTGACTAGATTTAGCGCAAAGGCAAAATAAGCCAGCGCCCCTACAGCCAGTGTCACCAAGATAAATGGAATCATCATAATTGGGTTTAATACTACTGGTAAACCAAACATAATTGGTTCAGAGATATTAAATAAGCTTGGCACTAAACCTAAGTTGGCGATTTGATGAACAGCTTTTGATTTACAAGCAAATTTCATAGCAAGTAATAATCCTAATGTTGAACCGGTTCCACCGAAGTTCAAGAAGATTTCAGCAAATCCAGCACTATGAATATAAATTGGCTCTAAGCCTTGTTTTAAAAGTTCAACGTTAGTTAAGTAGTTAGCAGTCACAATTGGATCAGTAATTGAACCAACAATTTGGTCACCATGTAAACCAAAGGTCCATAAGACTGATTTTAAAACAGAAGTTAGCATAGTTCCTGTAAAGGTATTGATACTAACCATCAATGGTGCTTGCATAAACTTAATAATAAAGTTTTGAACTGTTTCATAAGTAGTAGCTGCAAATCCTAATCTTATAAAGAAGAATAATGTTAAGATAACAATACTAGGAATTAAAGCCACAAAGGAACGTAAGATGGTTGGTGGGACACTGTCAGGTAATTTTATAACAATATCCTTTTTAACAAGCTTAGCGTAAATGATACCGGTAATTAAAGCGGTCACAATTGCGACAAATAATCCTTCAGCACCAAAGTAACCACCAACATCGCCCGCTTCTTCTAAAATTGAGAAATTCAATAAGAAGAAATACGCTGCTAACGCGATAGCGCCAGCTGGTAATCCATCAATGCCTTCGTTATGAACATAACTATAAGCAATTCCAAAAACAGCTACTAATGCACTAATTCCAAGAGTAGCTGGAAACGCCATGTCCCAAACAAAACTACCCCAGAAAGCTTCTCCAAATATTCCTACCATAAAATCTTGGTAAGCTTGAATTGGAAGTTCTCCGATAATAATGAAAATTGACCCAACAATTGTCAAAGGCATAACTAGAACTAGACCATCCCTTACTGCTATCAAATGCTTTTGAGTAGCGATCTTACTAGCTATTGGACCAATTTTGTCATAAAACCTGTTTAAAAAATTCTCCATACTTATCTCCTTTCACTTTCTAAACATGTATTACAATTCGAGTATATCATTGATATTTTTATTTGTCTAGATATGTTTAAAGGCTTTTTTTCGAATTGTAAGCGATTGTATTATAATATTTCTCAAATATTAGGTAATTATATGTTAATAATCCAAGTTTTCCTCAATTAACATGATTTCTTGTATAGACACCAACTTGAAGTCGTGGTAAGATTTTATTAGGAGGTTTGTTATGAGTAATGCTGTAATTTTAGCTGGTGGTAGTGGCTCTAAGATGTGGCCTTATAATGAAGTCAGAAATAAAGCGATGTTACCAATATCTAACGTCCCTTTAATTGCCCACACCGTTAACGCCCTACTAAAAAGCGATATTAATGACATTTATATTTATGCAACCACTTTTGTGAATGAAATCAAAAAGACTTTTCGTGATTTAAAACAAGTTCATGTAATTGAAATTCCAGAAACGAAAGGATCCGCCAAAACTTTAGAGTTTCATCAAGTAAGAACTGATGAACCCTTTTTTCTATTCTTTGGGGATTGTTTAATTCAAGAAACAGACCTCATAAATTTCATCAAATCAGATGTTAATACAGCTTTGGCTGATCAAGTTCGTGATGATCCGAAAAATCATATTATTTTGTTAGAAAAAGAAAATAATATCGACTCGTTTATTGGCCATCCTCGTGGGATAAGGACTGGTCTAAAATTATTTGGTTTACACTTAAAAGCAAATTTTCTTAATTATTTAACATATACTGATTCAAGATTTGTGAATACTAAAGTGGGTGTTAGTACTCCACATGAATATTTTCTAGAAAGTACTTTAAATCATTACTTACAAGAAGAAACAATAAAAATTATTCAATCAAAACAGCCCTGCTTTGATTTAGATAAGCCCTGGCATATTTTTGAAGCTAACTATTACTCAAATCAAGTCCTCTGCGAAGCGCTTAATGAAAATATTCTAGCAGAAAATGCCACAATCTCTCCTTTAGCGAGAGTTAAAGGTTATGTCAAACTTGGTAAAAATTCTATAATTGGCGATAACGTGTTAATTGCTGGTAACTGTATTATTGGTGATAATACCATAATTGATAATGGTGCCATCATTGGCAGTAATACTATTATTGGAGATAATTGTATTATTAGAAACAATTGTAAAATTAGTGATAATTGTACTGTTGGTAATGATTCAATCGTTGAATTTACTGCTGAACTTGATGGTGGAGTTCTATTTAGAAAAGTTTATTTATATCACCATTGTGAATTTTATGGGATTTGTGGCGATAATGTTGATATTGGAGCTGGTACTGTATCGGGAGTTTTACGCTTTGATGATCAAAATACAGTTCATCAAATTAAAGGTCGAAAAGAAATTCCCGCTAATGGCGCTAATGCGACTTATTTAGGTGATTATGTCAGAACAGGAGTTAATGTAATTTTCCAACC
>CAYUXU010000012.1:6585-18029 GCA_964449005.1 uncultured Erysipelotrichaceae bacterium
TATCAAGAAATATTTACTTCGATTCAACTTGGAAATTTAGGTTTCGAAAATACTAAATCAGGGATTACCGAAGAATTTAAGTTTTTATTTGACTATGCTAAAGAGCGAAACTTAACTTGTCATGTTGATTTAAATGCTGAAGTACTGGCTAGTGTTGGTGCCAGTATTAAGGATTTGAAACAAATTGCCGATTTAAATATCCCTATTATTCGCTTAGATGGTGGCTTTAATAATTATGAAATCGCGGAATTAACTAATAATGAATATGGTATTATCATTGAAGAAAACTTATCAAACTACTCAGATCTCTTAAAGCGACTTGAAGTAGTAAAGAGTCAAGGTAATATAAAAAATTATTATGCTTGTCATAACTTTTTCCCACATAATGATACCGGACTAGATTTAAACGAAGCCGTTTATGCGGCTAATTTATATCAAGCTGCTGGCTGTCAAACTGGGATTTTTATTAGTTCATTGGCATCGAAAAATGATTTAAATGCCGTTGGTTTTGGTGTTCCTTCCATTGAACGACATCGCTATTTACCTTCGCACATTCAATTGCTTGATATTTTAGCGACCAAGAGTTTCGATTACATTATTTTTGGTGACAGTGATCCAAGTTACGAAGAACTCGTTAAAACAGCTCAGGCTAATCAAATTGTTAGCGAAGTAATCACCCAAAAACAAAAGGATTTAATGACCGAATATTATTTAGATGATTATTTAGATTATCCTTGCCTTGATATACCAGTCTACTTTGAAAATCTCAGTGAGGATGAAATTAAATTGATTGAATCTCTGGTTTTGATTTCCCGCACCGACAAAGCAGAGAAATTAATCCGGGCTACTCAAACTCGACACCTATTTAGTGTCACACCGCATTTACCATTAAAGCGAGAAAAATATAACATTTTTATTGACAATGACCAGGCGAATCGTTATTCAGGTGAGATACATATTTTACTAGATGACTTTCCAGCCGTAGTATACGCTAACTATATCGGAATGATTAAGCCATACGCCACTGATTTAGTTAATCATCTACATAGCGGGAAAGTTGCTTTTCGACTTCGTAGTAGAAAGGATTAATCATGAAAAAAATCAAAGTCGTGACAATTGGCGGGGGTTCTAGTTACACTCCAGAATTAATCGAAGGTTTCATTAAACGTTATGAAATTTTCCCACTTAGTGAAATTTGGTTGGTTGATGTCGAGCATGGTAAAGAGAAACTAGAGATTATTGGAGAATTAACGAGACGGATGTTTCATAAGGCTAATTTAGATGTGAAAGTCTATACCACCTTAAATCGTCGCGAAGCACTAGTTGATGCTGATTTTGTGACAACTCAACTCCGCGTAGGATTTCTTGATGCTCGAATTAAAGATGAAAGAATCTCAATTGAACATGGTGTAATTGGTCAGGAAACCAATGGCGCTGGTGGTATGTTTAAAGCTTTAAGAACGATTCCTGTTATTTTAGACATTGTTAAAGATATCCAAGAGCTCTGTCCGAATGCTTGGTTAATTAACTTTACTAATCCAGCAGGAATGGTAACTCAAGCAATCTTTGATTATACAACTTATAAAAATGTTATTGGTTTATGTAATGTTCCAATTGAAATGCAGTTTAGTATAGCTAAGTTACTTGATGTTGCGGTAGAAAGAATCACTTTGGAACTACAAGGCTTAAACCATCACAATTTTGTTACAAAAGTTTTATTAGATGATAAGGATATCACAGCTGACCTTTTAAACATGTACTTAGATAGTGAAATGGGAACTACGATGCAAAACATCGTTTCAATTCCTTTCTCAAAAGAATTGATAGCGAGTATTAAAGCCATTCCAAATGATTATTTAAACTACTATATAAATACGGCTGAGCAATTAGAAAAACAACAAACAGCTTATAAAAATCATGAACTAAGAGCTGAATTAGTCAGAGAAATTGAAGAAAAACTCTTTGAAATTTACAAAAATTTAGATATCGACTACAAGCCAGAGGAACTTGAAAAACGAGGTGGTGCCCATTATAGTGATGCTGCCTGTAGCTTAATTACTAGTATTTATAATGACACTGGTGATATTCAATATGTAAACACTTTAAATGGTAAAGCAGTCTCTAATATGGATCCTAGTGATGTTTTAGAGTGTGCTTGCTATATTACAAAAGATGGTCCAAAGCCACTTCCAATTGGTAAATTTGATCCAAAATTACTTGGAACAATTCGAACTATTAAAGCCTTTGAGTTAATGACTAGTGAAGCAGCTGTGACCGGCAACCAAGCTTTAGCGATTGCTGCTTTAGCTTTAAATCCATTAATTCCAAGCGAAAAAATAGCTCATGAAGTTTTTGCTGATTTATTAGAGGCCCATCAAGAATTTTTACCAAACTTTAAATAGAAATATTTTCTGATATTTTCAATAAAAATATGATATGCTTTAAAAAGAAGATCCAAAGGAAGAATCAATGAAATATAAAACTGCTAGCTTTAGTAAAAGATTAATTGCTTTTCTCTTAGACACGTTATTTATTACTTCAATCACAAAATTTGCGATTCAGTTTAATACTTTTTTACCCATCGTAATTAGTCTGCTTTATTTTGCTTATTTTGAAAGTTCTAAATCACAAGCTACTTTTGGGAAACAAATTGTTTCTTTAAAAGTCGTAAATCCGACGGGAGAAAGAATATCGTTTCTAAATGCTGCTTTACGACATATTTTAAAATTGATTGGAATTATTTTTGTAGGGATTGGTTATTTACCGCTTTTAATTGGACAAGAAGAGAATAAGCGGGCTTATGTTGATTTGATTTCTGCAACACAAGTTATCGATTTGCGTAAACCAAATTGATTGTTGTTGCTTAACGCTAATACAAAATAGAAAGGATGAGGAAATATGAGTAAGAAAATTGTTTTGTTTTGTAACGCTGGGATGAGTACAAGCTTACTTGTCAACAAGATGAAAGCAGCTGCCAAAGAACTTGATTTTGATTGCGAAATTGATGCTTATTCAACTGGACAAGAAAAAGAATATGGTAAAGATGCAGATGTAATTTTATTAGCTCCCCAAGTAAGATACCATCTCAAAAAGGTACAAAGTATCTTCCCCGACAAACCAATAGCGATTATTGAAATGATGGATTATGGTCGGGTCGATGGGATGAATGTTTTAAAAACTGCTCTAAATCTTTTAGAAGATGACAAATAATTGATTTAGTTAATGATTTAAACCATAGAAAAACCCTCTTTCAATTATAATTTTTGAAGAGGGTTTTTTACATACTTAAAATCCTTGCGATTTTGGCAACATCGCTGCCCCAACAATTCCAGGTTCAACAAGTGAAGCAAAAGCAAATTTTGTTTCTTGCATTGGTTCATGTACCAATGTTTTGAAATGACGAATCACCGCATCAAAATAATGATCTTTCGATTTAGTCACTCCACCCCCAATTACAAAAATATCAGGGTCGACGACATGAGCCACGTTGGCTAGTAATACCGCAAAATCATAAGCAATTTCATCAACTAATTTAATGGCGAGCGGATTATTAGCGGCAACCTGATCAAAAACATCTTTAGTCGTGGTGATTTCAGAACCGAGAAGTTCTTTTCCTCGTCTTAAAATAGCTCCACCACTAGCTTCCGTTTCTATAGATCCGGCATTAAGTTCACTATATTTTTCTCGATTTCGATCAATTATAATATTGCCAATTTCTCCGGCATGACCACGCGCTCCGGAAACTACTTGACCGTTGACAATTAAGGCACCACCAATTCCGGTAGAATGAGTAATATAGTAAACAACTGGGAGGTCTTTCCCAGCTCCTAAGACCGCTTCGGCTAAGCCAGCGACATTGGCATCATTATCCATAAAGACTGGCAAGTTAAAAGCATCATGAATTGCTTTAACGACCGGATAGTTTTCTAAAGCTGGAATGTTAGTTGCCATCGTCATGGCACCGACTTTAACATCAACTGGCCCTGGCACGCCAATCCCAATTCCTACTACCTTATCATCAAAATCAAGTTCTTTAATCGTAGCTATGAAATTATCCATGATTTTTTGGTCGCTTTCTAAAGCAAAACTGGGGCGACTAACTTGACGAATAATTTCTCCTGCTTCATCTACAATAGCGGCTCTTACTAAAGTTCCACCTAAATCTACTCCAATGTACTGTTTCATCTTTCCTCCTTTAAATTTATTTTAAATCGATTTGATTTACTGCATAATGCCATAAATATAAACTGGCGACTGAACTATAAGGACTATAACGACTTTTATAATTTAAAAAATCATCATAAGTAATTTCATCTTTTTTATATAATTTCTTTAATCCCCGAATAATCGCTAAATCATAATAGCTAATAATATCAGGGCGCTGTAATGAGAAAATCAGTAACATTTCAGCCGTCCAAACTCCAATTCCTTTAATCTTAGTTAACTCATTTATTACTTCTAGATCAGAGAGTTTATCAAGACTCATTAAATCTAATTCTTGATTAATAATTTGATTAGTCAAATTGCTCATGTATGCTACTTTTCGCCAAGATAGACCACATGCTTGGATTTCTTCTGCTTTAAACTTAAGAAATATTTCTGGGGTTAAGGGATCTACTAATCCCTTAAAGCGCTCCCAAACTGTTTTTTGAGCGCTACTTGAGATTTGTTGGCCAACAATGGCATGTAATAAGGCACTATATAAATCCGGATTAACTTCACGATAAATCATGCCTACTTCATTAATTAAACCTGCCATCTTTAAATCAGCTTTTTTTAAGTGAGATAGCTCTTTTTGGCCATACTTAAAATATGGCATTACTTAAACCTTGTTCTAATTTTAAAAGGTTTTCTTTTAAGGATAGTCCCCCACCAAAGCCAATTAATTTACCATCATGGCCAATTACCCGATGACAAGGAATAACTATTACGATTGGGTTTTTATTATTGGCTAACCCTACTGCTCGAAAGCCCCGTGGTGAACCCACCGCCTCCGCAATCTCTTTATAACTTCTTGTTTCGCCATATGGTATCGCTTGTAATGCTTCCCAAACTTTGATTTGAAAGGGAGTTCCACCTGGGTTTAAAGGTAAATCAAATGATTTACGTTCACCTAATAAATATTCTTCAAGTTCTAAAGCAGCTCTTTTTAAAAGAGGTGTTTCTTGAAGCAAATAATCATTAGGTACTTTAGTACTGTTTTCAAAGAGGATATGGGTTATTTTTCCATCAACTTCAGCAATTCCTAATTTCCCAATTTTAGTTTGATAATAATAAATTGATTTCATTTTCTAACTTCCTTGTTTTATTTAGCTTTTCTCCAGTCAATAATAACACCATGGTAACTATCTTTATGGTTCATTAATCCGTCATATGCTTCTAATAGTTCTTTTTCTGTTGGCTCAATAATGTGAGAAATAAATAAATCAACATCTAAATACTTCTCCGCAATCAATTCTTCTAAATATGCCATTGTTTCAGTGACATTTAAACGTGATCCAACTACAGGTTGGACTGGATAACGGCGATTTAAAGCACCAATTACCGTTAACATCTTCATATGAATCAAACTAAAAGAATCGGTCAGATTAGCTTGATATGGGCTACGTGGTGAGCCCATTAAGACAACTTGACCATAAGGTGCCGCCATCTTTAAAGCTGTCTCAATTGCCGCAGATAAGCCCGTCGCATCTATCACAATATCGGCCCCTTGACCTTTTAAAAGTTTTGAAACTTCAATTTCTTGATTTTCTGGTTTTACATCATAAGCAGCTTTAATTCCCATTTTCTGAGCTAGTTTAGTTCGACTAGTAATCGGGTCTAAGGCAATTACTTTAGCACCCATTTTTTGATAGTAAAGTGAGACAATTAATCCTAACATTCCTAATCCTAATACTACAACGGTATCACCTAATTTAACTTCCGCTGGTAAAATACCATTGGTCGCAATCCAAGCCATGTTTAAGAAAGCTCCAGCAATTGAATCAGTTTTGTCAGCAAGAGGATATAAAATACCACCATCCGATTTTGTATAATCATAAATTTGTAAGCTCGTATGTGAGCCACTAAATAAAACTCGATCTCCTGGTTTTAAATGAGTTAAATTTGAACCAACTTCTAAAATTCTTCCCACTGAGCAATAGCCTGGATAAACCGGATAAGTTGCTCCAACTTTAAGTCCATAAACTCGTGATAATTCAGTCCCAGGGCTAATTAAAGAGACTTCCGTTTCGATTAAGCATTGATTCGGTTTCAAACTTGAGACATCAAGTTTTTCACTAATTATTTTGACATCTAAAACACCATTAATTACAACCCGTTTAGCTTCCATTTCTATCTCCCTTATTTATTGTGTTGACTTAATTTTAGCTTAACATTATTAAATATCTAATTCAAATAAAAAAAACTGTCTTATACAGTTTAAGTGAAATGGTGGGGATGGAGGGACTTGAACCCTCACGATGTTGCCATCACCGGATTTTAAGTCCGATACGTCTACCTATTCCGTCACATCCCCATTGGAGGTTCCTGCCGGATTTGAACCGGCGATCACAGAGTTGCAGTCTATTGCCTTACCACTTGGCTAAGGAACCAGCTCTGTTTAGTACGCCTATTTATTATAACTAAGCCACTATAAAATTGCAACAGAAAAAAAGTAAATTTATTTGAATATTTAATTTAAGGTTTGTATCTTAAATAAATAAAAAAAGTAATCACCAGAAGGTGATTACTTTGCTATTACTATATTCCATAATTCAGCAATTTTAACTCGCATTGCTTCATTATGACGGAAGATTTCATCTTTACTGTAACCACTACGTGGTGTAAAAGCCGAGATACCTTCAAAATCACCACCAGGTCCACTTAACGCTTGATAGACGCTTAAGATAACTGGAGTATAGCCAACTTCTACCGCATTCTTTTCCGCTACTTCTGGATCAAGCATAAAATCAATCCAGGCTAAGGCTAAATCAATATTAGTAACATCTTTAGTAATTACTAAGCTATCAACCCAAACATTAGTTCCTTCTAATGGTTCAAAGTAGGCCATATCTTCGTTTTCACTCATTACATAAGCGGCATCACCTGAGTAAAGAATCGCTAAATCACGGGTTCCATCTAACATATAATCTATTACTTCATCAGTCACATAAATTGGGTTCATTTCAGCTTTTTGATCTAATAACCACTGTTGAGCGGCTTCTAGCTCAGCAACACTAGTCGTATTAGCAGAGTAGCCTAAAGCTTTTAAGGCAATCATAAAGGCATCACGTTCTGAATCATAGAAATAAAGTCGTCCTTTATAATCTGTATTACGTAAAATACTCCAGCCTTGAGTTTCAACTAATGTTTTATCAATTACGGTTTGGTTATATACAATTCCAATCGAACCCCAGAAATAAGGAACCGAGTATTCGTCACTAGGGTCAAATGATTTTCCTAATAATTCGGGATTTAATCCACCAATATTTTTCAACTTACTGCGATCAAGTTTTTCTAACTTATCTTCCTCGATTAATCTTTCAATCATATAGTCAGAAGGAATCAAAATATCATATTTATCCCCACTTAAGATTTTTGTATACATCGCTTCGTTAGAATCAAAAGTATCATAAATAACTTTAACATTATGTTCCTTCTCAAAATCAGTAATAACTGATTTATCAATATATACCGTTGGGCTTAAAATTCTCAAAGTTTCTTTCTTAGAACTACTACAGCCACTTAAAACTAATACACTAGCAATTAAAATTACACTAAACTTCTTCATGAACCAAATTCCTTTCTTTCTTTTTCGTAAACAATGGTATCACATTAATAATAATCAACACTACCGTAATGACTAATACGATAATACTTGATAAGGCATTGACACTGGGATTAATCCGGCGCCGCATCGTATAAACAAATATTGAAATGTTCTTGGCGCTTCCTGACACAAAATAGGAAATGACAAAATCATCAAATGACATTGTAAAAGCAATTAAGGCTCCCGAAATAATGGCTGGCATTAATTGTGGGACAATAACTTTCATTAAAGCTTGCCAAGGCGTAGCCCCTAAATCAAGAGCCGCTTCAGTAATGTTTTCATCAAGCCTTCTCAGCTTGGGTAAAACACTTAAAATTACGTATGGAATACAAAAACCAATATGAGCTAGTAGCATTGTAAATAAGCCCTTATCAATCCCCAGTGAAACAATTAGCAACATTAAGCCAATCGCAGTCACAATTTCCGGATTTAAAATTGGTAAGTTATTAATATTTAAAACTATTTCTCGGACAACTCGTTTTGATTTTGATAAACCAATGGCTGTTAAAGTTCCAATTATCGTTGAGATTAACGTCGCTAAAACTGCGACAATCATCGTGTTTGTAACAACTTCGACAATCTCTCGGTCATTAAACAAATTGACATACCACCTTAAACTAAAGCCACTCCAGACTGATAATGATTTGGAACTATTAAAAGAAAAGACAATCATTAAAAGAATTGGTAAATAAAAGAAAAACAAAGTCGCGAAAATTGCGATAGTTGATAATAATTTATTACGCTTGCGCTGAGCCATTGTTTTCCTCCTTTTTAATAATTGTTTTATCAGTATCAAAATACTGAGTTAAATACATCGAAGCCATGATAATTAAAGCCATAATTAAGGAAATGGCACTACCAAAGTTCCAGTCACCGACATTAATGAATTGTTTCTCAATCAAAGATCCAATTAAGGCGTATTGACCACCCCCGAGTAAAGCTGGAATCGAAAATGTTGAAACAGCTGGTAAAAAAACCAAAGTAATTCCCGAAATAACTCCCGGTAATGAAAGCGGAAATACAACTCGCATAAAGGTTTCAAAACGGTTAGCTCCTAAATCATAACTGGCATCAATTAATGATTGATCCATTTTAGCTAAAGAAGTATAAACTTGAATAATCATAAATGGTAAAAAGTTATAGACCATTCCAAGTTGAACCGCAAATTCGGTATACATCATCGTTAAGGGCTTTAAATTGAAAAACATCAAAATATTATTGATAATTCCAAAATCTCCTAAAACACTAATCCAAGAGTAAGTCCGAATTAAAGTGTTGATCCACATTGGAATTGTGATTAATAGGATTAACATTAATTGTTGGCGTTCGCTTCTTTTGGCAATCGCATAAGCGACTGGATAACCGATAATAAAAGAGACAACTGTTGTCACAAAGGCAATTCGGAGTGATTTAATTAAAACACTTAAGAAGACTTGATCTGTAAAAAATCTTAAGAAGTTGTCAAAGGTAAAAGTTAAAGCTACCACATTGTTACCGGGTCTACTAAAAGCATAAACTACAATTAGTAACATTGGAATCACAATAATAAAGCTACCCCAAATTAAATAAGGAATTAGTAATTTTCGAAAAGCTTTCATTAATAACCTCCCATCTGACTCATTACATGAATATCTTCGGGAAAGAAGTGGAGTCCTACCGCTTGTCCAATTTCATGAAAATCAGTAGTATGAACTTTAAAACTACGATGAATCGTTTTCACTAAAAATTCATAATGAACCCCTTTAAAAACTCGCTGTTCAATGACACCACTAATTTTAGCCATCTCCTTAGGGACGATATCTAAATCTTCGGGACGAATCACTACTTCAACTGCTTCATTGTCATCAAAACCATAATCAACACACTCAAACTTGATACCATCAAACTCGACTAAATAATCTTCTAACATCGTTCCTTCAATAATGTTTGATTCACCAATAAAATTAGCTACAAAACTATTTTCTGGTTCATTATAAATATCGCTAGGACTTCCAATTTGTTGGATTTCACCATTATTTAAAACCACAATCTTATCACTCATCGTTAAAGCTTCTTCTTGATCATGGGTCACGTAAATAAACGTAATCCCAACTTCTTTTTGAATTTTCTTTAATTCGTTCTGCATTTCTTTGCGGAGTTTTAAATCCAAAGCTCCCAGTGGTTCATCTAATAATAAAACCATCGGTTCATTAATTAAAGCGCGGGCAATTGCGACCCGTTGTTGTTGACCACCAGAAAGCTGAGTTACTTCGCGACTTTCAAAACCTTCAAGTCCCACTAGTTTCAGCATCTTGGTAACTTTTTGTTGGATAATTTCTTTACTTTCTTTTTTTATTTTTAAACCAAAAGCGACATTATCAAAAACATCCATATGAGGAAATAAGGCATACTTTTGAAAGACTGTATTGATTTCTCTTTTATAAGGTGGAACATTACTAATCTCAATCCCATCAAAATACATCCGTCCTTCAGTTTGTTCTAAAAAACCGCCTAAGATTCTTAGTAAGGTTGTTTTACCACAGCCTGAAGGCCCTAGTAAGGTCACAAATTCATTTTCTTCTATGCTGAGATTAATGCCCTTTAAAACGAGCTGACCATCAAAGTCTTTCACAATATTGTCAAATTTAATTAGCTCTTTCATCTTTCCTCCTAAAAATTGGGGGGTGTCATCACCCAAAGTATTCGCGCTGTTTGTTTAAAATCATTTCTTAAATAATGTTCGCTTGTCCCTTTAATATAAAAGGTTTGGCCTTTTTTTAGTAATAATTCTTTCTCACCTTCAATTAAAAGCACCTTGCCTGCTAAAACATAACCAAATTCTTCTCCTTCGTAAGGACTAACTAAAAAAGAACTCTGATCACAAGCCAATTCTAAGATAATTGGTTCCATCTCATTTTTTTGAGCATTTGGGACAATCCAATTTATCTTATGCTCTTTATTGTCTGCTACAAAATAATCTTCTTCAGTAAAAACAATTTGTTCCGGCTTTTCTTCTTGAAAAAATTTCGCTAAAGTTAAACCCAAGGCCGCTACAATATCTCGTAACGTCAAAAGTGAAGGCATGGTTAAATCACGTTCAACTTGTGATAAATAGCCTTTGGTTAACTCGCAACGATTTGCCAATTCTTCCAAAGTTAAACCATTTTTAACCCGAAGTTGTTTAATCCTTTTTCCGACTTCCACTTTCTCCCTCCTTGTTTAGTGATACTAAACTAATAGTTAAACACACTTTTTTTATTATACAAAGGTATTAAAAAAATGCAAGTAGTTTTCTAACATTTTTTCAAGAAATGATTTATATAAAAAAAGCACCGAAGTGCTTATGCAATAATTTGATCTAAGAGCGTTTTAATCGCTGGTTTTGGCATATATCCCATGAAGGATTTAATTTCTTCTCCATCTTTAAAGACTTTGACAGTTGGAATTGACATAATCCCAAATCTTTCTGCTAAACTCATCTCAGTGTCGACATCAACTTTCACAAAAGTAATTTTGTCATTGTAATCACTACTTAAGTCTTCTAGGACTGGACTAAGCATCTTACAAGGTCCACACCAATCAGCATAAAAATCAATTAAAACGATTCCTTCACTTATAGTTTTATCAAATTCATTTGTAGTTATATTCTTCATCT
>CAYUXU010000013.1:0-4005 GCA_964449005.1 uncultured Erysipelotrichaceae bacterium
AATCTTTAAAGCAATTAAAGATCCGTATGATGTTTTTAAAAAGATTAAGGAAGTCTCGGTTGATATCAAGACTGATTGGAGTTATCCAAACGTCTTAAGACCGGAAGAAAATCCAGGCTATAAAACAGATTACCGAAAAGATTAATTTGGAGAAAAACAACGAGTAAATTACTCGTTGTTTATTTCTACAAAAATCATGTCAGCTAGAAGATAACTTAAATAATGATTTTCTCCTTGATGTTGGAAAATAATAACCTGATTAATACTATCCTTGTCGACAATCGTAATTTTATCGCCAATCACTAATTTAATTCGTTTTAGGTAATCTAATAAATCCTTTTTATCCATTACCCTTTTGATTGTAACTTGATTATCTGGATTAGTTTCTAATAAGCTTAGGGCATGTGTTTCTTCAAATTGTTCATAGCTCGGTATTAAGGAGCCGTGGGGACAATATTGCGGATTTCCTAAAAATTTCTCTAAACGTTGATAAAAAACATCACTAGTGATATGCTCCATTTGCTCGGCATCACCATCTAACTCATTTAGTTGATAGCCGAGTTTTTCATATAAAAAGACTTCAATCATCCGGTGTCGTCTAATAACATCAATCGCAACCTTTAAACCTTTGGGGGTAAGTTTAACTCCTTTATAAGCGATAAAATCAACGATCGCTTCTTTCTCCATCTTCTTTATCATATCAGAGACTGAAGGTGGTGAGATTTCTAGTGTTTCAGCAATTTGTTTATTTGAAACATAGTCATTGTGTCCGTTTAATTCATAAATGATCTTAATATAATCTTCTTGACCTTGAGAATATGCCATTTTAATTACCTCCTGAAGTAAGACCTTCAATAATTACATTGAGATTATGGGTTAGAAATTTCAAATATGTATCTACTTCGCTACCAGTCTTTCCAATTTCGTCGGCATAAATCTTTTTGGAAAAAATTGGAATACCTGTTTCCTTAGAAACTTGTTCCATTGGTTTTGTTTGAACATTAGATTCGACAAATAATACTGGCGGACGAGTTTTATTTAGTTGGTCAATTAATTCTCTGATTTGTTGTGGTGAGCCAATTTCGTCAGTATCAATCTCCCAAATATAATAATGAGTCAATCCATAACGCTCAGTCATGTATTGGAAGGCATGTTGACTTGCTACAAAAACTTTTTGTGATGGAGACAAAGCGGAAATTTTTTCTTGATAAGTAGTTGAAATCATGTGAAGTTCTGATAAGTATTGTTGGGCATTTCTTTGATATGAGACTTGATTACCTGGATCAATTTCACTTAAGATCTTTAAAATATTATTTGTCATGATGATGCCAACTTCAGGATCAAGAAAAGCATGAGGATTAATTTGCTCATCTTTCTCACCAGCTCTTAAATACATTGGTGTAATTCCATCACTAACTTGAAAAACTTCATCTAAGTTTTTCCGACTACTTCTCACTAATTTGAAAAACCATCCTTCATGGCCACCTTCGAGATTTAAACCATTATAAATTAAAAGTTCAGCTTCAGTGACAGCTTTATTATCGAGTGGTAGGGGCTCATATTCATGAGGTGCTGTTCCAGTTGGAACTAAATTATAAACACTGACTAAGTCTTGACCAATCGCTTTAACCATATCTTCTAAAATTGTAAAAGATGTGACTACTTTTAATTTACCACTTTCAAAGATATTTTGTTGCTGAGTGATATTTTGACAGGATATTAATAAAACGGTTAAAAGACTAAGTAGAATAATACTTTTGATTTTTTTCATATCTGATCTCCTTTAACTAAATGACTCTACTTTTTGGGGTTAGTAAAAATGTAACGATAAAAAAGCTAGTTGCTACCAGGACAATAACTGGTCCAGATGATAAATTATAATTATTACTTAAGACTAAACCAATTAGGGCACTTAAAGCACCGAGACTCGCAGAAATTAAAATCATCTTTGATAATTTATGAGTTAAGAGATATGCTGTAGCGGCGGGAGTAATTAGCATCGCAACCACCAAGATTACTCCAACAGTTTGTAAGGCAGCTACTGTAACTAAAGTTAATAAGATCATTAATAAGTAGTGAAAGGCCTTAGTGTTAATGCCATAGGTTGTTGCAATTAATGGATCAAAAGTTGTGATTAAAAATTCTTTGTAAAAAACAAAGATAATGATAATAACCAAAATACCAATTCCTAAAGTTAAATACATATCGAAGTCTTGAACCATTAGAACATTTCCAAATAAAATTGAATCCAAGCTAATTGCCGTTTGTGCTTTCATAAACATTAAAATACCTAAAGCTAAAAAAGCTGAAAAGATAATTCCAATTGCGGTATCACTTTTCAGTTTACTATTTTGACTAATGAAAGTAATAGAAATTGAAGTTAAAAGACCCATAATAATTGCCCCAATAAAGTAATTGATACCTAACATAAAGGAAGCAGCTACTCCAGGTAAAATAGCGTGCGAAATTGCATCACCCATTAAAGACATTCCCCGTAAGATTATAAAGCTCCCAATAACTCCAGCAATAACTCCAACCATCATTGAAGTAAATAAGGCCTTTTGTAAGAAACCATATTGCATTAAATCACTGAGAAATTGACTAATGATGCCCATAAGCTATTTCCTTTTCAGATTTTGGGATTTGGCCCTTAAAGGCTTTAATGATGGCATCATCTTTAAAAACAGATGCAACTGGTCCGATATCAATTATTTCTTTATTAAGAACAATTAACTCATCAAAATATTCTTTAACTTTTTCTAAGTTATGATGAACAATAAAGATTGTTTTACCTTCTTTTTTTAATTGCGATAAAATATCCATCATAGTCTTTTCACTTGTGACATCAACCCCAATAAACGGTTCATCTAAAAATAGTATTTCTGCTTCTTGAACCAAAACGCGAGCTAAGAAAACTCTTTGTTGTTGTCCTCCAGATAATTCACTAATATGAACATGGGCATAATCTTCCATTTCAACTCTTTTTAATGCTGCTAGAGCTCGAGCTTTTTCTGCTTTTTGTGGTCTTTTCCAAAGACCTAATTTTGGATAGGTTCCTAACAATACTGTGTCTAAAACATTAATAGGAAAGTGCCAATCTATATTTAATCGTTGCGGAATGTAAGCAACGCGATTTCGAACTTGATTTAAAGATTTACCAAAGAATAAAGCATTTCCTTGATCTGCTGGAATTAAATTTAAGAGAGCTTTAATCATAGTCGATTTGCCAGCTCCATTTGGACCAACAATCCCAATGATTTTGCCTGCTTCAAAGGAAAAATTAATATCTTCAATAACAGGAGTATTTTGGTAAGATACTGTTAAATTTTTTACTTCAATGATATTTTTCATGACTACCACTTAACTTTTATAAAAGTCAATCTCCTTAACTAAAGTATATATCTAATAAAATTAAAAGGCAAGCATATAAAATAAATTAGTCATGTCTAATATTATTGATTTAATAATATTAGAAGGAATCTATAAAAAAGAAAATGATGTTCTTTGCTTGAATCATTCATTTTAGCTTGACAAAAGGATGAGCTTGTATTAATGTATTAGTGTATTAGTCATATAATACAGAAAGGAAAGATAATGTTTGAAACTAAGACACCAATTTATATTCAATTAATTGAACTTTTTCAACAAAATATCGTTTCTGGGAAATGGCCTAGCAATAGAACCATCGAGAGTGTTCGTAGTTTAGCTTTGAAGTATCAAGTTAATCCTAACACCATCTTTAAAGCTCTTAGTGAATTAGAAACTCAAGGCCTTTTAATTAACGACGGTACTTTAGGGAAAAGGGTTAGTCCTGATGAAAAGTTAATCGAAACCATAAAAGAAGAAATTTTTAATAAGGCTAAAATCACTTTCCTCATGAAGGCAGAAGAGTTAGGTTATCAAGTTGATGAAATTGTTCGGATTTTGAATGAAGAAGGAGAAATTTTGTGATTAGAGTTAATAATGTTAGAAAAAGGTTTGGTAAAACTGTGGCACTAAATAACG
>CAYUXU010000013.1:4015-16729 GCA_964449005.1 uncultured Erysipelotrichaceae bacterium
GTCACTTTAAACTTACCAGCTGGCAAAATTATTGGATTATGTGGTCCAAATGGTTCAGGTAAAACAACTTTAATTAAAGTTATTGTCGGGTTGTTGAAAGATTATCAGGGAGAGATAAAGATCTCAGATTATCACGTTGGCCCGGAAAGTAAGGCATTGATTTCGTATTTACCAGATGTCAATTATATTGATGGTAAAGTCAATGGTAAATTTATGGGTAATTACTTTAAAGATATGTATCAAGATTTTGATATTGAAAAATATTATAAGTTACTTAAGATATTAAAATTAGATTAGAAACAACGTTTTGACACAATGTCAAAAGGGATGAAAGAGAAATTACAATTAGCTTTGGTGATGTCAAGAAACGCTCAGATTTATATTTTAGATGAGCCAATTGGTGGAGTTGACCCAGCTGCTCGAGAATTAATTTTAAATACAATTTTAGAGAACTATAATCCCGACTCTCTTGTTTTACTCTCAACTCATTTAATTGGTGACATCGAACAAATCTTTGATCAAGTAATTTTCTTAAAAGATGGAGAAGTCAACTTATATGATGATGTTGAAAGTTTACGTGATAAGCACCATATGTCAATTGATGGATTATTCCGGGAGGTATTTCGCTAATGTTAAAATTAATTAAATATGAATTAGAAGCTATTAAAACCGAATTTAATGGAATTATGATTGGAATGTTTTCGATAGCTTTATTAGGCCCAATTCTTTTGAAAAGTAATAGTAGTGTCTTTTTTGTTATAGTATTTTTAAGCGGTTTGGCTATTTTAGTAGCACTAGCAGTAATTACTTTTTTGGTCTTTTTAAAAATCTTTAATAAGAATCTTTTCAGTGAATTAGGCTATTTAAAGTTGACTGTTCCTGTTTCTACGACGAAACTTTTAATATCTAAAATTTTAACTGCCATCATTATAGAAATAGCGATTTTCATGTTAACTGTTTTAGCAATTTTCATTTTTATTTCATTAACTAGTTTCTTGTTTTTAGATGGTTTTCAAATTATCTCTTATTTAAGTGATTTGATTTTTAAAACTGATCTTTATAAAGCACTTTTTAAGCTTATAGTTTATGGTTTACCTCCAACGTTATTGACAGCCTTAGTTAGTATTAATGTTTTGTTACTTGTTTCAAGCTTTGTTAATACTAGTTTTGTTTCTAAGAATAAGTTAATTGTCGCTATAATAATGTACATTTTAATATCTGGTGCGATTAGCGCTTTATATAATGGTTTATTCCCAAAAGAGATCTTTATGATGCATACACCTCATATGACAATGCAAATTCCATTTCTTAATCCAATTCAGTTTGGAACTTGGATCGTTGAAAACTTTGATGGCACGATTAATCACTTAGAATATGGCTTAACCCAAGGCTATTATCTAGCATTCTCAGTGCTACTCTTTTTAACTAGTAACTATTTAGTAGAAAGAAAATTAGAAATCTAAAAAATAAAAGCGAATTACTTCGCTTTTTTTTATTCATCTAAAGTTAAATACCTTTCGGCCTGGGTTGTAAATAGTTTCCAATAATGACCTTGATCTGCCATTAAGCTTTGATGATTACCTTCTTCAATCAGACGTCCTGCTTCAAGGACAAAAATTTTACTAGCTATGGTGGCGCTTGAGAGACGATGAGAAACAAAGATTGTCATTTTTCCTTTTCTTAAAGTGTCAAATTGGTCATAAATTTCTTGTTCAGCGATGGCATCTAAGGCAGCGGTTGGCTCATCTAAAATTAAAATATCAGAATCTTTGTAAAATGCTCGTGCAATCGCAATCTTTTGCCATTGGCCGGTTGAAAGCTCTTCCCCATGGTCATCAAAGATCCGCATGAGTGGTGTCTGATAACCTTTATCAAAGTGCTTAATAAAATCTTGAGCACTACTTTGGATAGCAGCCTTTTCGATTTGACTAATATCGAAAGGTTTTTCAATCTCACCAAAACCAATATTTTCTTCGACAGTAACGGCATATTTACCAAAGTCTTGGAAAATTATTCCAAAAATTTGATATAAAGAGTTAACATCATATTCTCTAATATCATAACCATCTAAATAAATATTACCACTGGTAGGATCATAGAGACGGGTTAAAAGTTTAATTAAAGTTGTTTTTCCAGCACCATTTAATCCCACTAAAACCACAGTATCTTGACTATTAATCGTTAAAGAGAGATTTTTGATAACATCATGATTAGATCCAGGATAACGGAAATATACCTTATCAAAAACAATCTGATGGGGGTGATGTCTTAAGACTTTTCGAGCGGGGTGATTAGCCGCTTTAATGGTTTGTTTTTCACTCATAAATTCAATCATATTATCAATAAATAATGTCCCTTCATAGATGGAACCGGTGGTAGAGATTAAGGAAGATATACCTCCCGCAATCGATTTTAAAGCACCAGTATAAAGCGCATAGGCTCCAATCTCAAGCCGGCCATAACTTACTTCTCGAGCGATAAAGAGAAACATTCCACCATGGACGATGGTTGTTATTATTGTAATTAATATCATCCATGCTCCTTCGATGGTAATTAGTTTTCTTAGACCTTGAAAGTATTGAAGATAAGTTTCTTGATAACGAGCAATGAAACTATCAGCCAAATTAAACATTTTAATTTCTTTGATGATATCTTTATTAGTCATTAAGCTACTATAGTAATTCATTTGGCGTCTTTGTTTAGAGCGTCTTCGCACGTATTGGAAATTCTTTCTCCGATAAACAAAGTTAATAATTGCTGAAGGAATCGAAAGGATAATGATGATTATTGGAGCAAAGTAACTAATAGCAGTTAAAACCGTGACAAAAGATACTACACTAATTAAAGTACTAATAATTGAAAAGGTGGCATTAGTAACTTGTATCGGCCGGTTTGAGGCCTCACGACTTGCATTTTCAAATTTTTCGTAGAATTCGGGCGAATCGAAACTTGCTAAGTCGATTGTTTTAGCTTTATGCATAATTTTTAGATTAACTTGATTTCCTACTAACTCATTCGAGATACGAATTAAAATTCGATTAATACTATTAATAAAGTCATCTAAAAACATGAAACCAAATTGTAAGATTAAAAAAGTCATGACTAATTTAAATTCATTATTTAAGCCGTTAATGCTAGCATTGAAAGCTTTCAATAAAGCATTTAACAATCGCGCATTAATGAAAGCTGATATAACAGGAGCAATCCCATTAAAAAAAGCCATAAAAATCATCAAGACTAAAATCCAAGGCCGTGTTTCCCACACGATACGGAAAATGTAGTAAAGACGATAAAAGAAGTTCCTAATTTGAGACTTTAAATTAAAAAAAACTTCTCTAAGGCTTTTCTTGGGTTGGTTATTTTTAGTTTGTTTTCTTTGCAATTGGTCACCTAAATCTTTCTTATTTATTATAACAAAAAACTAGACTGCTTGAAATCAACTGACTTATTTTAATAGATTTTTTAAATAATTAGATTTCACCAACCTCCTTTATAGCATATTAGTTGGTTTTTTAATAGTTATCACTTAAGATAGAAATTAATCAAAAAAAGGAGTAACTAATGAAAGTTGATCTTAATAAATTAGAATTTGGCTTAAATACTTTCGGTGATTTAGCTTATCATGATGATCGTGATGAGTTAATAAGTTATCAAGAATCACTTCAAATGTTAGTGAAAGAAGCTATTTTAGCCGATGAATTAAACATAGATATTTTAGCTCTTGGTGAACATCATCGTAAAGAATATTCAGTTTCTAGTCCTGATACAGTTCTTGCGGCGATTTCACAAGTGACCAAAAAGATTAAACTAGGGACTGCCGTAACTGTTTTAAGTTCAGATGATCCAGTTCGTGTCTATGAAAGATTTGCCACTTTAGATGGTTTAAGCGGTGGGCGAGCCCAATTAATGTTGGGTCGTGGCTCATTTACCGAGTCTTTTCCCTTATTTGGCTATGATTTAAAAGATTATCATGAACTATTTGAAGAAAAAATTGCTTTATTAGCACAATTACTTGAAAACAAACCCGTTACATGGCAAGGTAAATTCACTCAATCCTTAAACAATGTTCAAGTTTATCCAAAATTAGATCATAAGCTTGATGTTCAAGTTGGCGTCGGAGGCTCTCCCGATTCAATTATTAGAGCTGCTAAATATGGCTTTCCAGTCATGTTAGCCATTATTGGAGGAGAACCAACTCGTTTCAAGCCATATATTGAATTATATCATCGAGCAGCCATGCAGTTTAAGCAACCCTTACATCCGGTTGGTATGCATTCACACGGTGTTATCTGTGAAACTGATCAAGAAGCTTTTGCGATTGCCAATAAGTATTTACGTGGGGCAATGAATCAAATTGGAAAAGAACGCGGCTGGACTCCAATGACCCAAGAACGCTTTGAATATGAAGTTAAATACGGGGCATATTACGTTGGTTCGGTTGAGACAGTTGCTCAAAAAATAGCCAAGATGATTGAAGCAGTTGGGGTACAACGCTTTGACTTGATTTATGGGATTGGTGGTCATAAACAAAAAGATCGCTTTAAAACAATCGAACTTTATGGTAAGTATGTCATTCCTCGAGTTAAAAAGATTCTTAAAGGTAGTGTCAAAAATGGCTAAACCAATTATTGGAATCTTAGGGGCAGGTAAGTTTGGGACAGCTTTAGCTCGCTTGGCTATAAAAGCTGGTTACCAAGTCTTAATCTCTGGTTCGGGAGCGGTTGATAAAATAGCTTTAACAGTAGAAATCTTGTTGCCTGAAGCAACAGCATTGACTTCAAAAGAAGTCGTCCAGCAAGCTGATCTGATAGTTTTAGCTTTACCTTTAGGAAAATATGAAACAATTCCACAAACCGGATTAGAAAATAAATTGGTGCTTGATGCAATGAATTACTGGTGGGAAGTAGATGGTGAATTAAGAATTCCTAATGATTTAAGTAAATCTTCTTCGGAAATGGTGGCAGAATATTTAAATAAAAGTTTTTTAGTAAAAGCTTTCAATCATGTTGGATATCATGACCTTGAGTTTGAAGCAAAGGAAGCTGGAGAACCAGATCGAAAAGCAGTGGCATTTGCTACTGATGCTACCGAATATCTTAAACAAATTAGAGAATTCATTAATAACTTAGGTTTTGATCCATTATATATTGGTGCTTTAAAAAATGGTATTAAATTAGAACCCGGGAGTCCAATCTTTGGGGCTAACTTACCATTAAATCAACTTGAAAGAGAAATTGATCGTTTCTTTGAAAGTGAATTTGGAGAATTAGTCTTAGAGAAAAGACAAGGCAAAATATAAGCAGAGCTAACTCTGCTTTTTTAATATTTATAATAATTGAATTTTTCCCTGACAAGCTTCAATAGTTTCATCATCCCATAAAGAAACTTGGACTTCACCAATGTGGGCTTTTCCTAAAAGTAACATACACATTCTACTTTGCCCAATTCCTCCACCAATGGTTAAAGGTAGTTCTTCATTGAGGATTCTTTGATGATAGTCATATTGAAGGCGATCAGTTGTTTGACTGATTTCTAATTGAGAAAGCAAAGAGGTTTTATTAACTCTTATTCCCATGCTAGAAAGTTCTAAAGCAATATCTAATGGCTCATGATAAAATAGTAAGTCACCATTTAAATCCCAGTCATCATAATCAGGTGCTCTTAAGTCATGGCGAATACCACTTTTTAATTTATGACCAATTTGAAGAATAAAAGTAGTTGGATGTTTCCGTAAGAAAGCATGCTCACGATTCTCTGGAGTTAAATCAGGGTAAAGATCTTCTAATTCTTGCGCGGTAATAAAGGTAACCTCAGAACTAATTTTAGTGGTAACACTTTGATATTTAGTTTGAAGACGCATTGATGTTTCACAAATCGCATTGACGATTTGTTGAACCGTTTCTTTTAAATATCGTTCATGACGCATCGAATCATCAATCACTCTTTCCCAGTCCCATTGGTCAACATAAATCGAATGAGTATTATCGAGGATTTCATCTTTACGAATCGCGTTCATATCAGTGTACAAGCCATTGCCAATCCGAAAATCATATTTTTTCAAAGCAAGTCGTTTCCATTTTGCCAAAGATTGAACGACTTCACCGGAAAAGCTGAGAGCTGGTATTTCAAAAGAAACCGCTTCTTCAACTCCGCTTAAATCATCATTAATTCCACTGTCGGCTCTTACAAAAAGCGGTGCTGAGACTCGTTTTAGTTTCAAACTGCCAGTTAAAGCATCTTCAAAACAACGTTTGATAAATCCAATCGCAGTTTGAGTATCATACAGATTTAATGTTGATTGATAATTTTGAGGAACGATTGTTTTCATTGCTACTCCTAAACTTGAAATCTCTTTTATCATATCAAATTTAAAGTTAAAATAATAATTTTCTTGATTAACTTGAATCCAAAAAATATTTAATGCTATAATGAAATTAGAAATTGATTTAGTGAAGTCTGGTGAGATTCCAGCACTGTCGCGCAACGGTTAAAGTCCGATCCTAAATCAAATCCTGAACAAAGGATATTAAGCTCGCGTCAAGCAATGTTGGTTGATATTTCCCATTCTATCTTGGCGCAGCTGGCAAGTTTTTTTATGGAAAGGGAAGATATGAGAAATATTAATTATTATTTAGATTTTATTAAAGACTACCAAAAATCTTTAAATGCAGCTACTGGATCGGTTTATGATGCTAACGCAAATGTTAGTAGTAAAAATATTGCCACTTTAGCTGCGGAGATTCACAAAAAGCAGAATATTGCGATAAATCGTCAGTTAATGGTAGAAAAGTTAACGGAACTTTATGATGAAACAATTGCTGAAAAATATATCAGACAGCTCACTAACCATCAAATTTATAAACATGATGAAACATCATCAGCAGGTTTTCCATATTGTGTAAGTTTAAATTTATATCCATTTTTATTAAAAGGATTAACTGAGATTGGTGGAGAAACGACAGCACCAACTAATTTACAATCTTTTAATGGTGGTTTGATTAACCTAGTATTTTTGGTGGCAAGTCAATTTGCCGGAGCAGTGGCAACCCCAGAATATTTATTATATACTGATTATTTTGTCAGAAAAGAATTTGGTGAAAATTGGTATCAACGTTTAGATGAAGTAGTATATGTCGGTCATAAAACATATACTATTCAATCAATTATTGAAGATGGTTTTCAACAAGTTGTTTATAGTTTAAATCAACCAGCTAGTGCCCGTGGTTATCAATCGGTTTTTTGGAATATTGCTTATTTTGATAAATATTATTTTGAAAGTCTTTTTGAATTATTTTACTTTCCAGATCAATCACGGCCAATTTGGGAGAGTCTCAGTGCTTTACAAAAATTGTTTATGGCATGGTTTAATCAAGAACGTAGTAAACAGATTTTGACCTTTCCAGTAGAGACGTTGTCTTTACTTTATGATGAAAAGGGGATTGTTGATAAAAATTGGCATGATTATGCGGCAACGATGTATGCTCAAGGCCATAGCTTTTTTGTTTATCTTAGTGATAGTATTGATTCTTTAGCGAGCTGTTGTCGCTTGAGAAATGCCTTTACCGAAAATACTTTCTCTTACAGTTTAGGAGCTGGTGGGATTGCGACCGGCAGTAAATCAGTTATTACAATTAATTTAAATCGTCTTGTACAAGATATGTATAAGAAAGACAGGGACAACTTTGAAAAAAAATTGGACCAAGCCCTAAGAAGCTTAGTTCATGATATTCATTGTTATCATCACGGTTTTAATGAAATTTTAAAGGACTTTCAAAAGGCAAAAATGTTACCAGTTTATGATGCCGGTTTTATTACTTTAGAAAAACAATATTTAACGATTGGTCTAAATGGCATTGTTGAGGCAGCTGAATTTTTAAACATTCCTATTTCTGATAATCGTTTATATCAAAATTTTATTAATTCAATATTAACTCCAATTTATCAAGAAAATAAGCAAGCCAAGACAAATGAGCTCATGTTTAATACCGAATTTGTTCCAGCAGAAAATTTAGGAGTTAAGCATGCCACTTGGGATAAGGCGGCGGGTTATCAAGTGAATCGTGATGTTTATAATAGTTATTTTTATCGAGTTGAAGAAGATTTAGATATTTTAGAAAAATTTCGGTTACATGGCCGGAAGAATACTGAATTTTTAGATGGTGGTGTTGCCTATCATTGTAATCTTGATGAACATTTAAGTAAAAACCAATATTTAAAACTTTTGGATTATGCAGCCCTGGTAGGATGCTCCTATTTTACTTTTAATGTTCCTAATACAATATGTAATGAGTGTGGTTATATCACGAAACATAATCTGGTTGATTGTCCAAAGTGTCAAAGTTCGAATGTTGATAAAATAACTCGGGTAATTGGTTATTTAAAGCGAGTTTCGAATTTTAGTGAACCAAGACAAATTGAGGCAGGGACACGCTATTATGCTAAAGGTAATTGATATTCAAATTGGAATGATCGAAGTTCCAGATGAAATTAGTTTAACGGTCGGGTTATCAGGTTGTCCGTTTCGTTGTCCAGGCTGTCATACCCCAATAATGCAAAGTAATCAAGGAGATTTAATCGATAAAGTCTTATGGACGGCGATTGAAGATAATCTTGGGGGTATCACTTGTGTTTGTTTCTTAGGTGGTGATAATAGCTTGCATGAAGTTTATCAATTAGCTTTAAAAATAAAAAAAGATTATGAGTTAAAAACTGCGATTTATTTAGGTGCCAGTAGTCTTGCTGAGAATTATTTTCATGCTTTTGATTTTATTAAACTGGGTCCTTATATTGAAAAGCTCGGTGGTTTAGATAGCCCTAAGACTAATCAACGATTTTATCAAGTTAAAAATCAGAGTTTAATTGATATTACTTCAGTATTTCAAAAATAAAAAAAGAGCTAATTTCTTAGCTCTTAGAGATCATTTTCACTAATCTGAATTATATCTCCGAATTCGAAGTAATAGCCTGCCTTATAACCTTCATAGAACCAACGCATTCTTTGTTCTGAGGTACCATGGGTAAATTTGTCGGGAATTACTCTGCCTAATGTTTCAGATTGGATGCGGTCATCACCAACCGCTGCCGCTGCTTCTAAAGCCTCTCTAATATCATTGACATCAAGCAAGTTGCGTGACTCTTGATGGTGAGCCCATACTCCTGCAAGATAATCAGCGTGTAGTTCGACTCGTTTTAAAATCCGATTATATTCTTTTTCATCTTGACGATACTTTGGTTGATTAATTACATCTAAGATACCTTGTAAGTTTTGAACATGATGTCCTACTTCATGGGCAATGACATAAGCCATCGCAAAGTCACCAGTAGCTTTAAAGCGATCTCTTAGTTCTTTATGGAAAGCTAAATCAATATAAATACTATAATCGGTTGGACAATAAAATGGTCCTGATGCCACGGTGGCTAAACCACAGGCTGAATTAACTTGATTTTTAAAGAGAACTAATTTTGGTTCAACATAATTCATGTTTAGTTCAGTTCTAAAGATTTCATGCCAAACATCTTCAGTATCAGCCAAAACAACACCAACATACTCAGCAAGTTTTTTCTCCTCGGGGGTTTCAACATACTTTTGATTTAAATTTGAATTTAATCCTTCATTAATCAGGAAACTCGGGTTACCGGTTAATAAAGTAAAGATTAAGGCAATTATTATTCCGGTTCCTCCCATTGCCATTAATCCGCCACCGCCCATCCGACGGTCATCGACATTACTACTTTGTCGTCTACCAAAAATTTTCATTTAATACTCCTTTTTTTAAAAATTTAATTATTTAGAATTACTTATTTTAATTCACTTGTATTATATCATACTAATTTAAAGCATTAAATAAAGGCGCTTAAACTAATTTTAAGAAATATTAAGGTTAATCTGATTAAATATTTGTTAAGATATAAGTAATAAAAGGGGTAAAGCTAATTGTTAGATAAATTATTAAAAATGGATAATTTAAGTTATCCAGATTATGAAAGTCTTGATTGGAAAGAAATTCTCGAACATTACTTTGTCAATTTTAGTATTTTAGAAATTACTGACTTTGATCGTGGTGGTGAAGCAGCTTTTTTAATCTCGCTAAATGATGGTAATGAAAGTTTGGAAGATGAAGCCTTAGATATTTTATTGAGTGCTGCATCTGCTTATTATTTAGAAGTATGTTTCGCTTTAGAAAAACCTTTAGTTTATTATTCTTTTTGGAAGTACCACCCCGGCCATGAGCCATTTCTTTTAGAAGTATCTGAAGTGGCATTTTTAAGTGAACAAGAAATCTATCAAGAGGTCTTATCTACTTTAATTGAAGATTATTGTTTACTGTCACTTAGTTATGCTGATTTAAAAATACAGGTGGCAGATAATAATGAACAAGTTAGTGTTTATTATAAATATTTCAATCAAAATTTTGACAAAATTGAGTTGCCATTTGATGTTGGCTTTGTAAAATAAAAAGGACTGATTTTTCTTTGATAAAGAAATCAATCCTTCAATCTAATTTAAAATAACTAAATTTATGAGTTGAAATTATAACTCATTTTTTAAAACTTTCCTTCCGAGGAAGCGCTCGTTTTCTTTTTTTGTGGTGTCTTAGTTACTTTTTCATAAAGATATAAATCATTATGATTAGCTTGACTAATTTGACTTTTAACGAGATAGCTTTTGGCTTCACGTTGTTTTCTAATCGTTTTTAGCTGCGATTTTGCACTACTAGCCATAATCAAGCCAATTAAACCACCAAGTCCTAATGAAATCAAGAGACGCGTAACTGAGAAGAGTTCTTTGGCTGGCTTATTTTCAGCAATCGTCCCATCAACTAAGGCTGCATAATTTAAGAAAGCAGTACGAAAATCTTCAATACTTAATGCCTCAATAATATGATTAGAGATATTAGCTTCTAAAGCTTTCATCGTCTTTTGGGTTATTTTTTCACTAGAAGTGAGAGCCCAACGATGTTCATTTACTGCAACAAGTAATAAGGTTGCTTTGCTTTTATTGGTTTCTTTTAAGTATGTATCTAAATGATTATTAGCGGTTGCCATCACATCATTATTTTCAAGATCTCCAACAATTACTGCAAGGATTTCAATTTTATTTTTTTGACTTAATTCATTTAGTTTCTTTTCAACCACGTTATAATCAGCCTCAGATAAGATATTTTGAGGATCAATTAACTTGCTAGTGGCAGCAAAGGCATGGTCGAAAGTAAATGAAGCCAGAAAGAAGATCGCAATTAGCGTTAATAATTTATAATATCTTTTCATGTTTAATCCCTCCTAAAATATCAAGTAGCCAATTGCATAAAAAATAACTGCTGCAAATAAGCCCCTTGATAAGAGATATGGCCAATAAAGGCTTTTGTCAAAAGGTAAATCTCCGACAAACTTGCCAGTTTGACCGTTCATGGCGAAAAGATATTTCTGATTTTGCCAAGTGGTGTTTAAAAACCAAACTGGATATAAAACAAAACGTGCCTTACTATTTTTTAAATCAATATTACTAGATTTTAAAGTGGTTTCATCATAATCTTTTAAGGTTTTATTAATTTCACTTTCAATACTTCTTTTGATTCTTTGATTAGCATGTTCAATACTATCTTGGGCACTAACATCATATTTATCCGCAAAATAGCCAACTAAATAGGCAGTTGTAAACTGTTGGGCGGCTTTCAAGTCAAAAGGCTCAATTGATTCCATCACTTGATCTTCAACTTGTGAAGAGCCATCAACTGGTACCGCTTCAAACCTTAAGTCACCGTCACGAATTACTGAATAGAATTTTTCTTTGACATAATCATTACTCTCATCACTTGATTGTTCGATTTTTTTAGCATCGTAACGATAACTAACTTTAGCATCTGCATCAAAAATCCAAAAGGGGACATAAATTCCTTTAATCTCATCAATATGATTTCTTTCTTTAAAAACTTTGGGAAGAAATCTCTTTTTAACTAAATGTTTATGAAAACTGTTCTTAGCAGCTTCCTTATCAAGTTGAAAGGGGATAATTAATTCTGGTTTAAAATTAAATTTGAGATTATCCATAACTACCACCGGATTATCACAATACGGACAGGAAGTAGCTGTCGTGGTACTATCGACAATTAATTCTCCACCGCAAGATTTACAACCATAAAACTTGACTTGATCGCTATCTTGATCCCAAGCTTCTTGTTTTGGAGTTGCCCACTCCATTTTCTCTTGATCTTTAGATTCAAGTTGTTTATCATAAGCTTCAACAGTTTTTAGTTCATAAACATTATCACAAAAGGGGCACTTCAACTTTTGAGTTTTTGGATCAAAAGTTAAAGCTCCTCCACAAGCAAAGCATTTATATTGCTGGACATTACTCATAAATTACTCCTACTATTTAGTAAATTCAGTGCCACATTCGGGACAGAATTTTCCATCTTGAACTCCTTCCCAGCCACATTTTTCACATTTTACGCTGCTGGGAGCTGGTTTTCCACAGTTGGAGCAGAATTTACCAGTGTTTTCTGTCTTACATTCGCAAACCCAAGTTTCTGGTTGTGGCTTACCACAGTTAGAACAGAATTTGCCGGTATTTTTAGTGCCACAACTGCAAGTCCAAGTGCCGTCTTCATTAGCTTTACCCATTTCAAACAGAGTACCAACATTGGCTCCACCTGCTTGTTGGGCCATTCCTAAGCCCATAAAACCAGTTAGAGCACCACCCTCATTACTAGCAGC
>CAYUXU010000014.1:0-15709 GCA_964449005.1 uncultured Erysipelotrichaceae bacterium
TGATATTAATTGTTTCTTTTCCCCGAAATTTATTAATACTTAAACTACCAATCAAGTTAAAAGAATCGCCACGAAGCAGTCTTGGATAATCATCTTTTCCAGAAAAATAAATAACATCAATTAAACTTGAAGTAGTTTTAAATTTTACATGGAGGTCATTTAATAATTCTACTTGCTGATAAGTGAAATTTTCAATTAAAAAGTCTGGTTCTAAGAAATCAGTTCCAAAGGGACGTAATTTATTCAGCTCCGCTAATAAGCTAAAATCTATCTCAGAATACTTTAATGCTAGATAGTTTTTCTCAATTGGGAGAAATTTTAAATTAGTACTAGTTTGGATTTCATCTTTTAATAAAACAAAGTTATCTTGGTTAATACTAAAACCACAAGCTTGTTTATGACCCCCAAAACTTTCAAATAAAGTTTGGTATTGACTTAAATATTGATACAAATCAAATCCTTCTGGGCCACGAGCACTAGCCTTATAAAGTACATCTTGCTTGGAAAAGACAATAGTTGGAAGCTTTTGTTCTTGAGCTATTTTACCAGCCACGATACCAGCAATCCCCTCATGTAAGTTAGAACTAGTTAAAACTAAAAAACTACCCCAGTTTTCTAAATCATCTATCAAACTTAAAGCTTGGTTAGTCAAAGTTTTTCTTTGATTATTTAAATTTTCAATTTGTTTAGCGATAATATTAATTTCTGATGCATTTTTGCTTAAGAGATAGTTTACCAAATGATAAGCCTCTGCTTGATCTGATAAGCGACCTAAAGTATTTAGTTTTGGTACGACTGAAAAGGCAATATCAGTTTCTAAATATGGTTTTTCCTTATTAAGTAAAATATCAATTGGTAAATAGCCATCTTGATTTAAATACTCTAAACCTTTTATAATAATGACACGATTTTCTTCAAAAACGGGCATCATATCGCCAATCGTTGCTATCATTGCCAAAATAAAATGTTCCTTAACAATTGTCATATTTAATAAATAACGAGCTAATAATAAAGTAAGACCAGCCCCTGATAAAGTTTGATAACGTTTCGGTAAAAGACTGGGATGTAAGAGATAGTCAATCTCGAGATCAATAAGTTGATGATGATCGGTGACGATTACAGTAATATTTAATTCTTTCGCTAAATTTAAAGCAGCTTCAGCACTAACTCCGTTGTCCACTGTGATAATCAAATCATAATCTTTGGCAGCTACTTGCTGGACAATAGTTTCTGAAAGACCATAACCGTCAAGCAGACGATTAGGAATAAAGTAACCCACCTCATAATTTAAACGCTTAAAAGTATCAACTAAAATCGTAGTGGCACATATCCCATCGGCATCATAATCACCCACTACGACAATTTTTTCTTGATTTAATATTGCAGCTTGGATGCGTTTCCCAACTTTATGTAAGGCCGGAAAGTCTAAGCTGCTTTCAACTTCCCAGGGATTAAATATTTGATCAATTTGCGAATTGGTTAAAGGTTGAAGTTTGATAATCTCTTCTGTTAAAGAAAAAGTCATTGTTTACTGCTTTTTTAAGTAGTCTTGAAATTCTGCCAAAGTCTGATGTTTTGCTTGAGCAATAACTTCTTCCGCTAAATAATCATATAGTTCACTGGCAGTTATTTTCAAAATATCATTAATTGCGCTACTTAATGATTTGGGTAAATTTTCATACCAAAGAACATTACTTAAATAACTTAAAATATTTTTCGTAGAGAAAGGTAAATCAAATTCTCTTTGAAATTTCTGGGCCTTCAAATAAATCGCCAATTGAACTTGACGATCTTGATAAACATAATACATCGTATCAAACTCCTTAGCTCTATTATAAAACAAGCACTAAGAAAAGTTTAGTATTTTTTTAAATTTGCGACAATTTTCTTAAAATGTCGCCCTCTTTCTTCAAAATTAGCATATTGATCAAAACTAGCACAGCCGGGAGAAAATAAAACGACATCATTTGTTTTCGCGAATTTATAGGCTAAGTTAGTAGCCTCATTTAAATCATTAACTAAAATGGTATCAGGAAAGATAGTTTTAAACTGTTGCTTCGTTTCGCCAAAAGCAATTAAAGATTTAATTTGAGCTTGATGTTGTTTTAATAAATCAAAACCTGTTTTCTTATCATAACCACCCGCTAATAAAATAACTGGTTTTGAAAAGGCATTTAAGGCAATGACTTGGGATTCAACATTAGTCGCTTTTGAATCATTATAATATTTAACACCGGCAATTTCTGTCACATATTCTAAACGATGTTCTACACCTAAAAAGCTTGTAATGACACTTTGAATATTTTTTAAGTCAACTTTTAATAAATATGCCATTAAAGCTGCTACCATTGCATTAGCAATATTATGTTTCCCAACTAGTTTCATGCTACTTGTCTCAAATAAACACTCGTCATGAAAGAAGACTTGATGATCTTGATAATATAAATCTGCTTTTTGAGTTAAGGAATAAGTAATTATTTTAGCTTTGAGGTCTTTGACTAAACTAACCACTGTAGCATCGTCTAAGTTTAATAAAAAATAGTCATTTTCATCTTGATTTTGATAAATCCTTAATTTTGATTGATAATAGCTCATCAAATCTGGAAAATAATCTAAATGATCAGGAGTCAAATTCAAAATAGTAGCTACTTTTGGCTTAAAGTTAGGAACTGCCACCAGTTGAAATGATGCTATCTCTAAAGCTACTTTAGCAGGTTTGTCTTTTACTTTTAAGCTAATTTCACTTAGCGGTAAACCAATATTACCAGCACCATAAGCATCAGAAAATTGTGACTGCAACATTTCTGTCAAAAGACTAGTCGTAGTTGTTTTACCATTAGTCCCAGTAATCGCCGCAATTTCTAAATTTGGACTATACGTCAAAGCTACTTCTATTTCATTAATAATTTGATGTTTTTCGCTAATCTTTTTAATAAAGGGAACTTGATATTTAATGCCAGGGTTTTTAACGACTAAAGACCAAGCTTCATTAACTAAAAAGTCAGGATGACCTAAATCATAAACTTGGAAACCTGCTTTCTCCAATTCAACTTTATCAGCAATTTTTTCAATATCAGTAATACTTACTTGATAACCCATCGCTTTTAACAAAGTACTAACACTTTTACCACTACGGGCATAGCCAATTACTAAAGCTTTTTTTACGATAGTATCACTCCTATTCCTAGCAACATAAAGATAAAACCTAATAAATAAAATCCTAAAACAATCGCTTTTTCATTATAACCTTTTAAACGAAACGTATAATGAATTGGGGTATAAAGAAATAAGCGTTTTTTAAAAGCTTTAACCCAGAAGATTTGTAAGATAACTGAAAGTGTCTCTAAAACAAAAACTCCCCCTACTAAAATTAAAAGTAATTCTGCTTTTAAGACCATTGCTAAAGCAGCTAAACTTCCTCCTAAAGCTAATGATCCAACATCTCCCATAATTACCTTAGCCGGCTTAAAATTAAACATTAAATAGCCCAATAAGCTACCTAATAATGCCATAATAAAAGTTATTACTTCAAGCTCTTGATTTAAATAAGCTAAATATAAAAATGGTAATAAAGCAATTAGCATTGTTCCACCAGCTAAACCATCCATGCCGTCCGTTAAATTCACCGCATTACTAGTGCCAACAAACATTAAAACTACCAAAACACTATAAAAGTAGCCTAAATCAAAAGTAAAATTTAAAAATGGTATGGTAATCGTCGAAATACTATTTTCTTTAAATATTAGATAAAAAATTATACTTAATAATAATTGTAAAAATAATTTAGTTTTGCCACGTAATCCTTGATTACTTCCTTTAACAATTATTATTAAATCATCAACTAAACCAATTAAGGCATAACCTAAAAAGGCTAAAACCACAAGTTGCACTCTAACATTTGAGAAAACTTTAAGATTAATTATTAAAAGACTAATTAATGTCGCTAAAACAAAAATGATTCCTCCCATCGTTGGAGTTTTAGCCTTTTGTTTAAACTCTTCTAATGAATATTCACTAATGACTTGGTAGTAAGCTAAAGATTGCATTTTCTTAATATAAAAAGGATAAGCAATAACTGTAATTAAAAAACTAACTAAACTAACAAAAAATAACATAAATTTCTCCTATTGAAACTTAACGATGATTTCACTATCTTTTAATAAAATAGTGCCAGGTGGGATATTTTGACTTATCACCCAACCGTAGCCTTCCATCGTAACTGGAAGTTGACTTAGTGACCAAAAAGCAGTGACGTCCTTACGACTCCAACCTAACATATTAGGCATTACTATTTCACTTTGGTCGGTCTTTAAAAAGATTTTTTGATTGGTATAAATATCCAAATTATGATGGGGATATTGTTCCAAAATTTGTTTCCCATCACCCAATAAGATAATTTCAACTTGACTATCTTTTAATTGCTTTAAGGCAAAATCAACCGTCTGATTAATTAGGTTGGGCATCTTAGAGCTGATAATTTCTAAGTCAGTTTCTGGTCGCTCTGGTAAAATTATACCTGTGTCTATTAAACCATATTCCATCGCAATTTGATAGATAAAATCATTAATCGCTTTACTATTAGAATGCATTGAACCTTCAAATAAAGCTTCAAAGCCATAAAATAAAAGGAACTTAGGATCATCATTAGGAAAAGCTAAAGCAGCTGAAGCTAAATTAGTTTTATTGTTGTAGGTCCCATCAATAAAAATCTGTGCTGTACCAGTCTTAGCCATCACGTCAAAATCCGCTTGACGATAAAAACGACCCGTACCATAGGAAGTCGCAACGACTTGTTTCATCAATTCTTTCATTTTATCGGCAGTGGCTCTGCTGATTGGTTGACCAATAATTTCCGTTTCTGCTAAGTAAGAAATTTCATTAGTTTTGGGATTTTTAATTTGTTCAATTATATAAGGCTTAATCATTTGTCCATTATTAAAGAACGCTGAATATGCTTGAAGCATTTGAATTGTCGTTACCGAAATTCCTTGCCCAAACCCAACATTAAATTGTTCAATTGGATAATTAAATTGGATGTTTCCCTTTTCTTCAGAGTAACCATCAAAATCTACTTTTTTCAAGAAGCCGAAGTCCTCAATGTATTTTTTAAAAACAGCTGGTTTTAAGTAGTTAGTTAATAATTCAGCAATTGCAACATTTGAAGAAAAAATAAAACCATCATCAAATGATAAATTGCCCCACGATAAACCTAAAGCATTTCTGACATCGCCATGAATAGTTTTACTGGTAGTTCGAACGGGCACACCATTTTTCACATCAAAATAAAATGCTCTTGAGTCAAAGGTGGTACTTGGATAGACACCTTGGTCAATTGCTGCCGCATAAGTAAATACTTTAAAAGTTGAACCAGGCTCAAATAAATATCGAGTATTTAAATTTATATAATTTTGAATAT
This sequence comes from uncultured Erysipelotrichaceae bacterium, assembly GCA_964449005.1. GTDB lineage: Bacteria > Bacillota_I > Bacilli_A > Erysipelotrichales > Erysipelotrichaceae > CAYUXU01. The sequence continues at coordinate 5,417 of CAYUXU010000014.1, forward strand.
TAGGGGATTCTGGATTAAAACCAGGACGACTACTCATCGCTAAGATGCGACCCGTCTTTAGTTCCATTAAACCGGCCCAAGCTTGACTAGCTTTTTTATCAGTAATTATTTTATCTAAAGTTTCTTCAAGTAAAAGTTGGAGATCCTTATTTAAAGTTAAATAAATATCTGAGCCATAAATATCTTCAACTAATTCCACTTGTGACCCTGGAATCATAATATTACTGCCTTTGCTAGCTTGATAACGCCGATAACCATTAGTTCCAGTTAAAATATCATTATAAATACTTTCAATTCCCATTTCTCCAACAATATTATCGCTTGCTTCTTGATAACGTGCAAAACCGATCATGTAAGAAGCAAAGTTACCTTCAGGATAACGTCGTGAAACTGTTTTAACAAAGCTTATTCCCGGCAGATTCAATTGATCGATTGCTTCTTTCTTTTGCCAACTAATATTTTTCCCAGCAACACCTAACTCAACTTGAATCACATTTTCTTTGCTTAATTGCGTATAAAAAGTCGTTTCATTTCCATTTAAAATTTTAGCTAATTCTCTAGCAGTAGTTAAAGGGTCAACGACATGAGCCGGTTCACCATTAATTTTAAATCTATTTTTATCAAGATTCGCAATAATTTTATAGGTAGTAATATCTTCCGCTAAAACATTTTTCTTACTATCATATATTGTTCCCCGTTTCGCAACTAAAACATCAGTATAAAGACCGACATTTTTACTATATTTTTCAATGTCAGTCTTACTATTGTAATGAATTTTAAAAAGCGAAATATAAAAAGTATTTACTAACAAAATAGAAAATACTAAAAACATAGCAATAAAAATTAAAAAGATATGAGAATTATTGCGTTTCATTTTATTCTCCAGAAGTTAAGTAAGTAATATTTTCCTGGAAGTTTTTTAAGCCAGCGGCTTGAGCAATTTCTAAAACCCGCTCTTTATTAGTCATTTGTCTAATTTCATCAATTAAATTATCCTGAGTTTGTAGAGCCGTTTTAATTTGATTTTCAGTCTTCTTTAATTCTGCACTAAGTGAATAAGTATAAGCCTTCAAAAAGACGGCGGAAAGTAAATAAACCGTTAATGAAAATAAAAAGAAGACCAATGTAAAGAAACGCTTTTTAATGATTCGTCTTTTTTTAACATGTCTTACTCTCATTTTTCGGCTCCTTTCCTTTCAATAATTCTTAGTTTGGCACTTTTAGCCCGACGATTTTCCGTTAATTCAGCATCACTTGGAGTAATTGGTTTTTTAGTAATAATTTGATAGTTGGCTTTTGGCAACTGATCAGCTGTCATTATTAACCTTTTATCAGTTTTAATCTTACTGACGGCATTAAATTTTTGTTTAACAATTTTATCTTCTAAAGAATGGAAAGTAATAATGGCTAATCTACCTGTGAGATTTAATAGTTTCAAACTAGCATCAATTACTTCACTTAAAGCATTAAGCTCATCATTAACTTCAATTCTAATTGCTTGAAAGACCCGTTTTGCTGGATGTCCTTTTTGCCTTAAAGCTTTCGCAGGTAATGCCGCCTTAATAATTTCAACTAGCTCCAATGTTGTTGTAATTGGTTGATACTGACGAGTGCTAACTATCTTTTCAGCAATTAATTTTCCATAGCGCTCTTCACCATATTGATAGAAAATTCTAGCTAAGTCACTATCGCTATAACTATTAATTAGGTCATAAGCTGAGAATTCTTGCGTTTGGTCCATTCGCATGTCTAAGCGATAGTCATGGCGATAACTAAAGCCACGGGTTGGATCGTCAAATTGGGGAGAAGATACCCCAATATCTAAAATGATTCCATCAACTTTAGTAACTTGATACTTTGCTAAGAGTTTTTTTAAATAGCGATAATCACCTTTGATTAAAGTCCAATTCTGACTTCTTTTTGTAGCTAAGGAACTTAATGCATCAAGGGCAGCTTGATCTTTATCGATCGAATATAAATGACCACTCAGTAAATGCTTCAATATTTCCAAACTATGACCACCACGACCTAAAGTTCCATCAACATAAATCCCATCAGCTTGTAGTTTTAATCCCGCTATGCTTTCTTTTAAAAGAACACTTTGATGCATTAGATTAAAAAGTCAGTTAGCTTTTCAGCTACTTCTTCAAAATTTGCTTGGGCTTGATCATAATAACTTTCCCAACGTTCTTGGGCCCAAATTTCCACATGATCAACTGCACCAACTAAAATACAAGCTTTTTCTAACGTAGCCTCCGCAATTAAAGGAGCTGGTAATAAAATTCGCCCTTGATTATCAAGCTCACATTCAGTTGCCTTAGCAGTAATCATGTGTTTATATTGACGAGATTCAATTTTAGTATTTGGTAATTTAGCTAGACTTTCTAAAACTTCTTGCCATTTTGAAAGGGTATAAACATTTAGACAACCATCAAAACCCTTGGAAACAATGACTTTATTAGAAAAAAGTTCTCTAAATTTTACAGGAATAATAATGCGGCCTTTGCCATCTAAGTTGTGATGATATTCTCCGATAAACATATGATTCCCACCTTTCACCACATTATACCACTTTCTACCACTATTATAGTAAAAAGAATTATAAAAGTATAGGTATTTGCCAAAAATAGCACAATTATGGTAAGGTGAAGATAACATTAGTCGAAATCATATATTTTTTTGAGAGGAACTGCTATGAAAAAGGTTTTATTGATTTTTTGTATTCTTTTTTCGAGCTGTTCTTTTTATAAAGACGTTATTAAAGAAATTGATATTGAAGTAGGAGAGGTTTTTCCAAGTGTCATCAATAATCAAAAAATTATTGCATATGAAAACTATGACCCCCATTTATTAACCCCTCAAACCGTTTTAGTAACTTACGAAAATGATAAAAGCGAGAAGATTATCATTAATAATATTGACACGACAAAACCCGAAGCAATTCCTATCAAAGCTTTTTTAGTTTATCAAAATAGTGAAATAAACCTAGAAGAGTATTTTAATTTTATTGATAATTCTCAATTACCAGTTACTGTAGCGTATGATTCATTAGATTCTAGTCAATTAGGAAAACATCAAGTTACCATAACTTTAAGTGATCAAAGTAATAATCAAGATGTTTTTACTACTAGTTATCAAGTCATTGATTCCAATAATATTTATATAACACAACTTCATAGATTTGAAATTAAAAAAGACGCCACTGAAATAGATATTGAACAGTTCTTTAGTACCAATTCAATTAGTGAACATTTAGCGATCAAAGGTGAATATGATTTAAATAAAGTTGGGTCTTATCCAATTGAAATAAAGACTGATATTAGAACTCTTCCAACTATTCTCCATGTTTCCACATCAAAAAAAGATGCTGACAAATATGCATATTCCATTATTGAACCAACTGAAATTAGAAATGATAACCTAATTTTAGTAAATAAGCGCTATAAATTAGCTGCTGACTATGTTCCAGATAATTTAGCTTCTGTTCCAGCTCATATGAGAGTCAATAATCAGAAATTAACTTTAGAAACCTTACAGGCTTTTATCAAAATCAGAGAAGCAGGCTTAGATGATGGTATTAATTTAATTATGCTTTCTGGCTATCGAGCTTATAATTCACAAGCAAAAATCTATCAAAATTATAAAAATAGTAATCCGCGCAATGTTGATCGTTATTCGGCCCGTCCCGGTCATTCCGAACATCAGCTTGGTACTGTCATTGATTTTTGTTTTGGTTATAATAAATGTCTCCATAATTTTACTGGTACAAAAGCTGATGATTGGATGAAAAAGAACGCTCATCGTTACGGTTTTATTAAACGTTATCCAAAAAACAAAGAAGATATTACAGGCTACCAAAGTGAATCTTGGCACTATCGTTATGTCGGGGTAGATGTTGCTACCCATCTAAAAAAACTAGGAATTACTTATGACGAGTACTATTTCCAATTTATTAGCTCAAAGTATTAAAAAAAGCACTTTAACCAAAATAGTTAAAGTGCTTTTTATGAAGTGTTTCTATCCTTTATTTTCGCGATAGTATCCACAAGAACACATGTGGTGAGCTTTTCTCATTTCACCACAAGCTTCGCATCTCACTAGAGTTTGAGCAGTTAATTTATAGTGAGTTCTTCTTTTTGCTTTTCTTGTCTTTGATGTTCGTCTTTGTTGTACAGCCATGTGATAACCTCCTAATCATCTTCTATTTGAAATTCTAATAATTTTGCTAAGCGGGGATCTATTTCCCTTTTATTTGCTTCTTGAAGTTGTTCTTCAGTCACAACTTCCCAATCTTTACCAGCTGGATAATCATCAGCTGCAATTGATACTACTTTAAAGGGAACCTCTGCCACAATAATTTGCTTCACAATTGGTTTTAACTCAATAATCTCACCCGCATTATATTGAACATTTTCACCAATATCTTCAATAAAAGAAATGCTTTCTTCACTATTAATCTCAAAAGGATATTCAATTTCTTTTAAAGTTATCGCACACGGCACTAACATAATTCCAGTCACATCTAAGTTTAAAGTTAAGGTTAATAATGTATCTTCAAAATAAGCTTTCCCAAAAACATTAATGTCCTTTAAACTATTTAAGTTGTGGTAATTACTAAATTCATCAGGATGAAATTCAAGCTTTGTGCTAAAAGTAAAGTTTTTATCTTTTAGATTTATCAATTCATTTTTAGACCAATTCACTATATCACCTAATTTCAGTAGCTATCTTATTATAGAGAATCACTGTTAAAATGTCAATTTATTTCCTTTTCGTTCTGCGAAAATTTATTGATTAAATAAAAATATATTTTAGTGACTTTTAAAAAATCTCTTAACTAGAAAAGAATTCAAAAATATCTTGAAAAATAGTCTCTTTCAAATCTTCATGAAATATCTCATGACGCATTTTTGGATAGCGAATCCCCTTAACATTTTTGTAGCCGCGGTCTTTCAAATGAGTAATCGCAGCGGCAAATTGATCAGGAGAACTACAGGGATCATCATCACCACTAATAAATAAAATAGTAGGATTTAGTTTTGATTTACCCCAATCTCTTTTCGAATACGCATCAATTGTAACTTCAAACAAATCAATAAAACCACTGGTAGTAAAAACAAAGCCACAAAGTGGATCTTTGATATAATCTTCAACATTACTCTTATTATAACTTAACCAATCATAATCGGTTTTCGGATTTTTAATAGCTTTATTAAAAGCTAAAACAACTAATTTATGTAAGGCAGGATTAGGAGTTTTTTCTCCTTTAATAATTTTATCGAGTTTAGCCAAATTTAAAGCTGCCTTAACTAAAGGATTATTAGCTGGAGTTCCTGATAAGACATACTTCTCAAAATCATTAGGATAACGTTTTAGATAAGCCCGAGCAAAGAGCGTTCCCATACTATGGGCCACTAAATACTTCTTTACCTTGGGATATGTTAGAGCCGCCACCTCAATTATTTTCTTTAAATCAACTAAGTTATTAAGCCAACCTAATCGTTTCCCAAAATATCCAAGAGTTTCTGCTGTTTCACCATGTCCTCGGTGGTCACAAACTAATACCGCATAATTTTGATTAGTTAAAAATTCAGCAAAATTTTGATAACGTTCTTTATGTTCCATCATCCCACCAAAAATTACAACTAATGCTAAAGGATTATCGATTTGATAAAAATCTGCTGCTAAGTTGTAACCATCAAACTCCGAAGTAAGTGATAATGTAGTTTTTTTCATAGACACCTCTTTTCTACTATAACAAATTTTATTTATAAAATGGGAAATATGTTATATTAAAGGCGGTGATAAATTTGAAAGCAACTGGTTTAATAGTTGAATATAATCCCTTCCACAACGGTCATCTATTTCATCTGCAACAAGCTCGTGATTTAACGCAAGCTGAAGTTATAATTGCAGTGATGTCAGGTGATTTTGTCCAAAGAGGAGAACCAGCAATTATTAATAAATGGGAAAGAACGAAGCAAGCCCTCTTATCGGGTGTCGATTTGGTGATTGAGTTACCCTTTGTTTTTACTAACCAAGCTGCCAGCAAATTTGCTTATGGAGCCGTCACTATTTTGGATTATTTGAAAACTGATTATTTAGTTTTTGGTAGTGAAACCGCAAATCTAATCGAATTACAAGACTTCGCAGATTTAAATATTAATCCAGATAACCTCAAAGAAATTATGAAACAAGGCTATGCTTATCCCAAGGCTTATGGCATTTTAGCCAAAGAAATGGGTCCCAACGATATCTTAGCTGTCGCTTACTTAAAAGCTTTAAAAAATACTGCGATTCAACCAATTCCTATTAAGAGAATTGACAATAATTATCATGATCTTAGTCTTACTGGAGAAATCTCCAGTGCGAGTGCCATACGACAAGCTATCCTCAATCAGACTGATGTCTCTTTACAAACTGCGATGGCAAAAACCTTTTTAGAAAGTGAAGTTTATGAACTAGCCAGTTATTATCCAATCATCCGTCATCTTTTATTGACTCATCCTACCCTTAATAGTATTGCTTTATTTAGTGAAGGAATTGAAAATCATCTTAGAAAGACTGCCTTAAATAATTTGGAGTTTCAAGACTTCATTAACCAAGCTGTATCAAAACGATATACCAAATCAAGAATCCAAAGATTACTAATCAATTTACTAGTTAATCTAAACAAAATTGAATTTGAAACTCTATCTCAACAATATCAAATTCGAATCTTAGGTTTTAATCAGATGGGACGGCAATATCTTAATTATTTGAAAGAATTTGAATTAGAAAATATTATTACTAATTTTGCAAGTCTATCCGATCTAAATCGTAAGATATCAACCAGACTCATCAACTCATATCTTTACCCCTACTCTTTAGCAAGTAAAAAGCGTCTTTTAAAGCGAGAATTATTGCCTCCAATCATTTTTTAGCACTTAATACTTGACAGTGCTAAATTAATTGTTATAATAATAGTGTAGGTAGCACTCAGCTGTCTTGAGTGCTAAAAGGAGGTAAATTATGAAATACGGACTTACAAGAAGACCAGAAAGATTTCTCGATAGTTTCTTTGATGATGACTTTTTTACGGGATTCAGTTATGGCAAAAATGTTGATATTTATCAAGCCGGTGAAAACTATGTAGTAGAAGTTGATTTGCCAGGATTTAAAAAGGAAGAAATCAACTTAGAATTTAAGGGAGATATTCTCACTATTACTGCCAATAAGGCTGATACTGAAGAAAAAGAAGAGCGTAATTATTTCTATAAAGCTCGTCGTTGCCAATCTTTTACTAGACAAATTAGATTTAGCGAAATTGATGGAGATAACATCGGAGCCAATTTTGAGGACGGCGTATTAAATGTTACTTTACCAATTATCAAACACGAAGAAACTATTAGTAAAATTGAAGTCAAATAAAAGATAAGCCAGTAATGGCTTATTTTTTTATTGCAATAAATTTACTTCTTCTGTCGTCAGATGACGATATTCCCCAAGTTCTAAGTTTTTATCTAAACTTACTGCCCCAATTCTGAGTCGAGTTAATGCCATCACCTCATTATTACAAGCTTGCATCATTTTTTTGACTTGATGATACTTCCCCTCTTTAATAATTAAACGAACTTGATTAGGTTGATCGACAAATATCTGGGCTGGTTTAAATGATTCTTTTTTTAATGAGATTTCGGTTTCTATATCTTTAATAAATTTTAAATCAAATTCTTCTTTTAATAATACCAAATATTCTTTTTCAACATTCTTTTTTCCTGAAATTAAATTATGAGAAAAAGTCCCATCATTAGTTAAAAATAGAAGGCCAGTTGTATCGACGTCTAAGCGACCCACAATAAATAAATCCCTAATTTCTTCTTTAATCAAACTAAAAACAGTTGGATATTGATAGTTGCCTTTTGCACATAAATGTCCAGCTGGTTTATTTAACATTAAATACGTATATTTTTGGTAGGTTACTTCTTGTAAGTTAACCGCAACAATATCTTGAGCTAAGTCGACTTTAATGCTTCCTTTAGTCGCAATTTTTTTATTGATTGTTACTTGATTACTTTTAATCAGTTTTGTTACTTCAAGTCTTGTTCCATACCCAGCATGAGCTAATAATTTATCAAGACGAATCATTTGAACTTTGACTTATTCTGTTGTTTCTGGTTCAACTTCTGGTACAACTTCTTGAGGAGCTTCATCTACTTCAAATTCGAGGAATTCTTTATAAGTTTTAACTTCTCCATAATCTTTCCAAGTTACTAAGATTTTTGCATTAAATGGTATTTCTGCAACAATCCCACTTAAGACAATCCCTTTTACATAGCCTTCTGCAATATTAACTTGAAACGGAATAAGATGAATCGGAGAATTCGAAGTACTAATAATCAAAGGCATAACACTGTCTTCAGCATCATTGAAAAGTTCTTGATTGTTTTCGATTACCAATGCATTAATATCATACATAGCGATTTTAGGATTATCGATTATTACATCGTAACGATATTCATTGTTTCCTAATTGATTAACCACCGTAGTTATATCAAAATAGTTTGAGCTTTCAACGAATAACTCATTGTTCATAATTTCTGAATAATATGCTTCATAACGTTGTTTAATCAAAGCTTGATCACTACGACGACTTTGGCATCCGATTAATAAACCCGTTAGTAAAAGTATAATTAATACCTTCTTTTTCATATAGCACCTCTTAAGTATTATAGCACAGCAATAATTGCTTTAATTTATTTTTTAGTCCTCATAAACTAAAACATGAAAGCGTTTTTTTCCTCTTTTTATAATTGTTAAACTCTGATGGATAGCATCGGTTTTTGTTAGTAAAAATTCAAAATCTAAGACTTTATCACCATTAACAGTAATTGATCCATTTTTGATTAATTCACGAGCTTCACGTTTACTTGAAGCAATTTTCGCAAAAACTAGACCATCAACTAAATTCATAGTTTCGATCATTACTGTCTTTTCGGCATCTTTTAAGCCTTGTAATAATTCCACTTTACTTAACGTCTTTGGATCGCCGTAAAAAAGCGTCTCCGTAATATTTAGAGCTTGTTTTAATCCTACCTCACCATGGACTAATAAAGTAAGTTCTTCCGCTAACGCTTTTTGCGCTTCTCTTAAATGTGGTTTTTCTTTTACTGAAACTTCTAATTCGCTAATTTCGGCTAGGCTTTTAAAGGAAAGACGATTTAAAAAATCTATAATATCGTCATCACTAGTGTTAATAAAGTATTGGTAAAATTCATAAGGACTTGTCCGATTAGCATCTAACCAAATATTTTCTCCTTCTGATTTACCAAATTTACTGCCATCTGATTTCATAATCAAAGTCGAGGTCACCCCGTAAACTTTAACTTTATCACCTAACATCTTTCTGATTAATTCAGTGCCACTTGTTAAATTACCCCATTGATCACTACCGCCAATTTGAACTTCACATTGATACATTTCATAAAGTTTCAACCAATCAATTGCTTGTAAAATTGTGTAACTAAACTCGGTAAAAGAAATTCCAGTTTTTAAACGACTTGAAACAATGTCCTTGGCAATCATATAGTTAACATTAAAATGTTTTCCATAATCTCTTAAAAATTCTAATAATCCTATTTCAGATAACCAATTATAATTATTCTCCAAAATAGCTCTATCATGAGAAAAATCAAGAAAACGACTGAGTTGTTTCTTTAATGCAATAACATTTTCATTAATAGTTTCTAAAGATTGGAGTTGTCGTTCAGAAGTAGGACGAGGATCTCCAATCATACCAGTACCACCACCACAAAGTGCAATCACGCGATGGCCTGCTTCCTGGTATCTTTTTAAAATTAGGATTTGTTGTAAATGTCCAATGTGAAGTGAGTCAGCGGTTGGATCAAATCCGCAATAAAGAGTTAAAGGTTTTTGAAGACGTATTTTGAAATTGTCATAATCTGTCACATCTTTAATTAAACCGCGTAATTCTAATTCTTGTAAGAAATCCATCTTGCCCTCCTAAATAAAAAGTATCATGAAGGATACTTTTTATTACTTTATAATTTTACCACTAATCAATATCACTTCAAGCTTAACTTCAACTATTAATTATAAAGATATTGAATTAATAAATCAATGGTGGCTCGATTGCCGTGGTGTAAAGAAACAACTTAATTCAACTGTTTTATCATATTCCGCCTCATCACTCAACATCTTAGTAATTTGACGCATTGCCACTGCCCCTAAATCATAGCTAGGAATTGCAAAGCCAGATACTTGTGGACGCACCATAGCATTATATTTTGTATC